>NZ_JBCDMW010000042.1:0-61590 GCF_038433155.1 Luteococcus sp. H101 | reverse complement strand
CCTTGCGGGCGATCGCGATCACGTCGTCGCGGAACTCCTGGGGATGGGGCTTGGGCATGACATACATCCTCTCACCAGGCCCTCACGGACCTGAGATGTCAGTGTCAACCAAACCCGGGGCAGTCCCGATCGCCGCTTTTTCGTCTTCGGTGATGAGGATGCGTTGGTAGAAGGCTTGGTTGGCGAGCCGTTTCCCGTGGTCGTCGATGCGGGCATACATCTGAGCGCAGTCAGCTAGTAGCCGTAGAGCGATGGCGAGATGTCGGCGGGGGCCTTCGTGGTCGTGCCGTTCGGCGTCCAGACGTTTGGTGACGTCGGTGAGGGCGATGCGGATTCGGTCTTGGTGGCGTTTCAGGGTGTCGAGGTCGATGGCGTCGGCGAAGTGGGCTTCAAGGAGCTTGTCCGCTTCGGTTTCGAGCCGCTGTTTGGTGGTGGTGAGGTCGTCGATGGCCTGGGACCGCTCCGCGAGCCGCTCATCGAAGGCCGCTTCGACTCGCTGCGCAAGCTGCGTATAGGTGTTCGGGGTGATGGCGATCTGTTGGTAGCAGTCGGTGACGAGTTGTTCGGCGATGCCGACGGGTACGGCCTTCCTCGTGCACGTGGTGCGTTTGGTGGCTCGGCCGGTGCAGATGTAGTAGGCGTAGCGGATGCCTTGTTTGTTGCGGGCGTAGTCGAGCTGCAACCTGGCGTTGCAGGTGCCGCAGTACAGGGTGCCTTTGAGGTAGTGGTCGTGTTTGCGGCGGCGTTCCCCAGCGGTGGCGCGGGTGTCCAGGAGGGTCTGGACCTGCTGCCAGGTCTCCGGATCAACGATGGGTTCGTGGGCGCCTGGGTGGAGGGCTCCTTGGTAGCGGACCTGCCCGATGTAGTACGGGTTGCGCAAGAGTTTGAAGAACGTGGACCGCCCGACGGGTCCAGATGGTCGTTTCGGGGTAGGGACGGTGGTCAATCCGCGGGCGGTGGCTTCGGCGAGGAGATCGGGGACGGTGTGCTCGCCTTTGGCGTAGGTGTCGAAAACCCAGCGGATGAGGGGTGCTCGGTCGGGGTCGACCTCGACGGTCCGGTACTCCCGGCCCTGCTCATCCTTGCGCCGGATGTTGCGATACCCGATCGGCGCCCTGGATGGGGTGCCGCCGTTGGCGACTTTCTGGGTCATGCCTTTGGTGACTTCGGCGGCGAGGTTGCGGGAGTAGAACTCCGCGATCGAGGACATGATGCCGTGCAGCAGCATCCCGGAGGGGGTTTCATCGATGTTCTCAGTGGCGGAGACCAGTTGGACGCCGGCGTCGATGAGGTGGCGGTGGATGTCGACGTCATCGAGCCGGTTCCGAGCTAGCCGATCGACCTTGTGCACGATGCAATACATCACCTGATGAGTCGCAATGTAGTCCAGCAGCTGCTGCAACCCCGGACGCTTCGCGGACCGGGCCGATTCCCCGGCGTCGACGAACTCCGCCACCACCTGAGCGCCGAGGGCATCGGCTTTGCGGCGGTTCGCCTCCCGCTGAGCCGGGATCGAGAACCCCTCATCCCGCCCGCCGGTGGTGGCTTGTTCCTTGGTGGAGACCCGCTGATAGGTCACCGCCGTCACCCGCCCCTCACCCGGGACAGCCATGGTCTTCGTGTCGGCGGTGGTCATGGTCGGTGGTCCTCATCGTCGAGCTTGCATCGGGTTCGGGCTGCGGGGTCTCGGCATGGAGGCAATCGGCTAGGTGCAGCACCAGCGCGACCAGCCGGTCCATGTCCGGCTCGCCCCGGGGCACGGGTTCGGCGATTAGGCGCCATCCGGTGGGCGTGGTGCGTGCATACCTCATGCCCCACAGGTGGACACCCCACACCAGAGACGGACAGGGCCGGGGTGGTGACGGTTCCGGAAAATATCCGGCACCGTCGCTTCCACTTGAGTCGGGCAGGAGGGTGCTGGGTGGGGTGGTTCACGGCGGGGGAAAATTTCCCCAGCCGTGCAACCCAACCCGATGACGCACGATCCGGCCCGCGCCACGGCGTCACGCGACACGGCGAGCTGAACCGCCCCGGGGTGTCCGGAGACTTGGTTTGTGTGGTGTCGAGTCCTCGTCGAGTCGGGACGCCTCGTCGTGTCAGGTGTGTGGAGACGGTGGTGCGGTGGATGTTGTACTGTTTGGCGACCGAAGGCGGCCCTTGCGGCCGCCCTGCTGGCTGCGCTGTCGGTTCGCGAGTGTTCCACCTATCGGAGGCCGCCGGCTGGCTGGGCAGGGCGACCGTACAACGCGCAGGTCGAGCGGTTCAGCGGCCCGCCAATTGGAGGATCTGGTCGGCGCAGGCCGCCGGGCCATCCAACTCGGCGGCAACCGCGGCCAACTCCCGGGCCTTGGCGCGCAGTGGCTCGTCGTTGAGCAATCTGGTGACCATGCCGGGGAGGCGGCCCCGGCGCAGGTCCCCGGCCGTGAACCGCAGTGCATTGCCGTACCGCGTGCACTCGTCCAGGTTGCAGCGCTGCTCCATCTGCAGGCCAATCCCGGCAAAGGGCGCCCCGGAGGCGCACGCGGTCTGCACGGTACCCTCCCCACCGTGGATGATCGACGCGTCCACCAGCCCCGCCAGGCGGTTGGCGGGCAGGAAGTCAAAGACCATGATCTTGTCGGACAACGCCTCCCGGTCCTGACGCTCCAGGAAGCGTCCGGCGGTGGTCACGACGTCCAGCCCCATCCGGTCCAGCTCGGTCAGGACCCGTCGGGCCAGTTCAGGATTCCCGGATGAACCCAGCCCGACGTAGACCGCCGGGCGCTCCCGCTGGGCCAGCGCGGCAACCTCGGTGGGTAGTTCCGCGTCGCTGCGGGCATACACCGGTCCGACGGCCACCTCGCCCGGGGCCAGCGGGCGGCCGTCGAGTACCGGGAAGAGGGACGCGATCAGGTCGACGTCGGCGGCCATCGCCTCCAGCGTGGTGCGGGGGAGCTCCAGCCCGTGCTCGCGGGCCACCCGTCGGAAGGCGGATGGCAGCCACGTCACCCGGGGAGCCGCGACCCGCGCCAGAGTGCCGGCCAGGTGATTCCCCGCACTGGTGAGCCGTCCACCGCCCGCCAGTACCGGCAGGGTCTTCACCTGCTCCAGGTGTCCACGGCTCAGCGGAAAGGGTTTCACGTAGGCCAGCGGCACCCCCGCGATCCGCGCGGACAGGAAGATCGACAAGGTGGTGCCGATCAGGATCACGTCCGGCCGCCACCGCCGGATCAGCTCCAGCTCGCTGGCCACCCGGCGTCGGATCACCGACGTCGTGAACGGGTGGCGCAGCCCCCGCCCCTGGTCAACGGCGATCAGGGCATCCGCGTCGGCCTCGCTCAGCTCGGGCTCCAGCAGCTCCAAGGCAAAGCCGGAGTCCCGCACGTAGTCCGCGAACCGACGCGAGTAGCCCATGAAGCGCACCTGGTGCCCACGGGCCACCAGCTCTCGTGCCACCTCCACGCCCCGGGAGGTCTCGCCCAGGTTGAAGGTCTCGGGGGCACACAGGATCCGCATCTGGCTGCTCTGCATGGCCTCATCCTGACAGCTGCCAAGGGCAGGTGGCCCACGGCGAGTCCTGGGCTGGCGATGTGTTCACGCTCTTTGGTGACGATCAGGCCCCATCACGTCGGTATCGCCCCCATCTCACTGCCTCCCTGTCCTGGGGTCCCGCCAGATCTCGCGCAGCACGAAGCCGGCGCCCACCCAGCCCGGGGCAACCGAGGTCGTCGTGCCCGGCATGATGGTTCGGGTCTTCCAGGATGCGGTCAGGTGCATCCCGAAGGCGGCTGACCAGCCGGCGCACAGGATCGTGGTTGCCGCCGTTGTCGCCCGGCCATGGCGACGCGTCAGGGCCCACGCGGTGGCCAGCCCGGCGCACTGGGCGGTCTGGGCGGCCACTCGTCGACGGGGATCGGGCGCCGCCATCCAGTTCCCCTCCAGATGACGGTCCAGCCACGGCATGGTGGTGGTGCCCACCCGTCGGTACCAGTCGTCGACGCTGACCAGCACCTCCTCGGTCTGGTGGACGGCAATCAACGCCAGCGTCCACGCCCAGACGCGATCATTGCGGTTCATGCTTCCTCCTTCTGGCGGCTTCGTGTGGCGGCAAGAGCCCCCAGGGCATGGGCGACGGTCAACCAGCCGCCGGTCAGGGCGATGGCCCGCCCCCAGTGGGCGGTGCGCGGAACTCCGGCCCGGCGCAGCCGACTGGCCGCCCACCACCACTGCGGCAGGACGACGGTGGGGGAGGTGGCCACGCCCGTCGTGTACCGGCCGCCCAGCGCCGTCGCAGCCAGGTGGCCGAAGCCGTGGGCGCCGAAGACCAGCTGCACATCCTGGTAGAGCCAACCTCGGCCGCGGGTGTGGATCCCGTCGGCCACCGCGGCGCCCAAGAGCACGCCCATTGTCGCAATGCCCACCCGCACATGGGTCTGCGAGATGCCCGTCGTGGGAGCCATGGTGAGCAACTCCTCGCCGTCATTGGCCAGGAAGGAAGCCCCCAGGGAGAGCGGGACCAGCCAGCGCTCCCGGTTGTCCAGTGCGTCGTCGGTGGGTGCTGCGGGCATGGCTCCTCCAGTTCCGAAACAATCAGTAGCGATACTGACGGTAGCGCAATGGGGGTCCATCTGGAAGGGTGGGGCCATGGCAGTGGGTAGACCGCGGGACTCATCGGTGGAGCGCAAGGTGTTGGGTGCCACGCGCGCCCTGCTGGCCGAGCGGGGATACGCCGGCCTGCGGATCGACGAGGTGGCCGCCCGCAGCGGGGTCGCCAAGACCACCATCTACCGCCGCTGGCCCACCCTCGCGCACCTGGTGGTGGCTGCCATGGTGGAGTTGATCGGGGAGCGGGACCTGACTCCCGTGGGCGACCCGGAGCAGGACCTGCGAAAGGCCTGTCGCAGTGGTCTGGTCTCCCTGCGCCAGGCCGGTCCCGGCGTCGCGGCACTGGCCTTGGAGGTGCATCGGCAGGCCGACGACGAGCTGCGTCGGGCCTACCGCGCGGCCGTGATCGACCCGGTGCGCGAGGCGATCGCGGCGGCCATCCGGCGGGGGCAGTCCGCCGGTACCTTCCGTGCGGACGCCGAGCCCTACGTCACCACGGATGCCCTGGTGGGAGCCGCCGTCTATCGACTGGTGATCCTGCACGAATCACCCGACGAGGGTGACCTGGATGCCCTGCTGGACGTTCTGCTGGCCGGTCTCATGCCGGGCTGAGAGGGCGCAGCCGATGATCTCAACCCCTTGGGGGAGGCATGTCCACCGTTCGGTGGACACGGCATGACCCCTTGTCACGATGTGATGGAGATATGATCCAGATCGAGCACCTGACCAAGCGCTATGGCAATTTCACCGCCGTGGACGACGTCACCTTCACCGCCCAACCCGGCCGCGTGACCGGCTTCCTCGGGCCCAACGGCGCCGGAAAGTCCACGCTGATGCGGATGCTGTGCGGCCTGACCCCGCCGACCTCGGGCAGCGCCACCGTGCTCGGGATGAAGTATTCCGAGCTGCCCAACCCCATCCAGCACGTCGGCGTGATGCTGGATGCCGCCGCACAGCACCCCGGGCGGACCGGCGCGGAGGTGCTGTCCCTGGCTGGCCTGATCGCGGGCGCATCCAAGCAGAAGGTCTCCGAGATGACCGACATGGTCGGTCTCACCCCGGCCGAGACCAAGCGTCGGGTCAAGGACTACTCGCTGGGCATGCGGCAGCGCCTGGGCATTGCCGGCGCGCTGATGGGCGACCCGAAGGTGCTCATCCTGGACGAGCCCGCCAACGGCCTTGACCCGGCCGGCATCCACTGGATGCGCGAGCTGATGGCCGACTACTCCGCCAAGGGCGGCACCGTGCTGCTCAGCTCCCACCTGTTGGGTGAGGTGCAGCTGATTGCGCATGACCTGGTGATGATCGGCAACGGCAAGATCGTCGCGCAGGGATCGCTGAAGGAGATGCTGGCAGCCAAGGAGCAGGGCTGCGTGGTGGACTCGATGACCCGGCAGGACCTGGTGACGGCCGTGCAGAGTGCCGGCGGCACCATCCAGCAGCGCCCCGACGGTGCCTTCAACGCCAACCTGCTGCCCGCCCAGATGGGCCAGGTGGCGCTCGACGCCAAGGTGCCGCTGGTGCTGCTGCGCGAGCGCGACCAGAACAACCTGGAGCAGCTCTTCCTCACCCTCACCCAGAACACCGCCCGGCAGGAGATCCGATGAGCACCGTGACCCTTCCCGAGACCGCCCCCGCCCCCGCCTTCGAGCGACCCACTGGCAAGGGCCTGTCCTTTGGCCGCTTGCTGCACGTCGAGCTGCGCAAGCAGGTGGACACCCGCGGCGGCCGCGGCCTGCTGATCGCGATCGCGGTGATGACCATGATGGCCCTGGCCGGGGTGATGTACTTCCAGCGCGAGACGGGGGCGTCGTACTCCAACCTGGTCTCTGCCGTCGCCAGCCCGCAGGGCATGCTGATCCCGGTGCTGGGCATCATCACCGCCTGCAATGAGTGGTCCCAGCGCACCGCGCTGATCACCTTCACCCAGGAGCCGCGACGGTGGCGGGTGGTGGCCGCCAAGACGCTGGCCGCGATCCTGTGGGCGACGGCCTTCCTGCTGCTGGCCTGGGGCCTGGCGGCGGTGTGCCATATGGTCTCGATGTCGATCGCCGGTAATCCGGTGGACTTCGACCTGGATGCCAAGGCCCATCTGGGTGGTTGGATCGGCCAGCTGGTGGGTGTGCTGATGGGCCTGGGCTTCGGCTTCCTGCTGCTGATCACCCCGCTGGCCATCGCCGCGTACTTCGTGCTGCCGACACTGGTGGCGGGGATCACCATGGGCGTCCCGGCGCTGCAGAAATACGCCCCGTGGGTGAACACCACCACGCCGCCGATCGTGCAGGACCCGATGGTGATGGGCATGCCGGAGGTGAGCCATCCGTGGGCCAAGTTCGCCACCACCATCCTGCTCTGGGTGGTGCTGCCCTACGTCGCCGGCGCCGTCCGGGTGCTGCGACGAGAGGTCAAGTGAGCTGCTGATGTGGTGGCTGTTCGGTCTGGTCCAGCTGGCCCTCCTGGCCCTGGTGGCCTTCGTCGTGGTGCGCACCATGCGACGAGTGCCCCGGGGCGAGGAGCGCGCCCGGCTGGTGGCGACGGGCGAGGGGCACTGGTACTGCGTCGTGCACAAGCCCGGGGTGTGGAGACTCGAGACCCTGGCCCGGAACCCCGGTTCCGGTGAGCTCACTCTGCGCGAGGGCCAGCTGACCTTCACCCGGAAGGGGGAGCCCCAGCCGGTCTGGAGCCACCCGGCCAACCAGCTGAAGGTAGCGGTGGGCGGGGGGCTGCAGCGCGAACTGCGGATGATCACCCCACAGGGCGAGGAATTGCTGGTTGCGGTGAGTCATGACCCGCTGTTCTCCTGGCGTGGCCCCGAGGACAGCCGAGCCCTGGTGGAGAACTCTCTGGTGGATGACCTGGTGACCATGCTGCGCGGCTGGGGAGCCCAGCCCCTGTGGGATGTCACCTTTCCCCAGGCCGACGCCTGAACCTGGCCCGCCTGGTGCGGGGCGTCACCCCGCGAACAGGATGAAGCTGGCCACCATCACCGCCATCCCGGCCAGCATGCCGTAGATGGTCTGGTGCTTGTCGGTCTGGTAGCGCCAGGAGCCGGGCAGCAGCTCGTCGAGCGCCAGGAAGACCATCATCCCGGCGACGCCGCCGTAGAAGACGCCGAAGAAGGTGGGCGGGACCACGAAGCTGACCAGTGCCGCGGCCAGCAACCCGCCCACCGGTTCGGTCAGGCCGGAGACCGTCGCCCAGGTGAACGCGCGACGACGGGATCTGGTGGCCGCGTAGATCGGGGCGGCGACGGCGATCCCCTCCGGCACATTGTGGATGGCGACGGCGGCGGCCAGGGTCAGACCCACCTGCTGGTCCTGGTAGGTGGTGAAGAAGGTGGCCATTCCCTCGGGGAAGTTGTGCAGCCCCAGCACCACCGCGGTCAACAGGCCGGAGCGCATCACCCTCCGGGTGGCGGGGGCGGTGCGCTCGTCGAACAGATCGTCGGCACCCTCCCGCTCATTCGGGTTCAGCGCGGCCGGTAGCAGCCGATCAATCCCCAGCACCACACCGATCCCGGCGAAGAAGGCGACCCAGACCACCAGCAGGGAGACACGCTCCGAGGCGCCGCCCTGCCGCAGGTAGTCGATGCCCAGCGGCACGATCTGCACCAGCGAGATCAGCAGCATCGCCCCGGCGGCGAAGGCCAGCGCCACCGCCAGGTACTCCCGCTGCGGGCTGCGGTGCCGCAGCGCAAGCGCGCCGCCGACGCTGGTGGCCAGGCCGGCGAGCAGGCTGATCAGCAGGGCGAGTGCCATGCTCGGAGTCTAGGGCCCGTCAACCGGGGACGCCGGCCAGACCCCGGAGCTGCCTCGTCGCCAGGCACCCACCAGATGGGTGTCGACGATTCCGACCGCCTCCATCAGGGCGAACATCGTGGTGGGCCCGACGAACTGGAAACCCACCTTCTTCAGGGCCCTGGACAGGGCGACGGATTCCGGTGACTGGCTGGGCACCTCCGCGAAGCAGGTCGGGCGCGGGGTCTCAGCGGGTTGGAAGCCCCAGATGAAGTCCACCAGCCCGCCCTGCTCCCGCAGCGCGACGGTGGCTCGGGCATTGGCAATCGTCGCGTCGATCTTGCGGCGGTTGCGGACGATGCCGGCGTCGGCCATGAGCCGTTCGACGTCATCTTCTCCGAAGGCGGCCACGCTGTCCGGCTCGAAATTGGCGAAGGCCGCGCGGAAGTTCTCCCGCTTGCGCAGGATGGTGGCCCAGCTCAGCCCGGACTGGAAGGCCTCCAGGCTCAACCGCTCGAACAGGCCACGCTCGTCGCGCACCGGCATGCCCCATTCCTCGTCGTAGTAACGCCGCAACAGCTCGTCCTGCGACGCCCACACCGGACGGGCCCGGCCGTCCGCCCCGATCACCAGATCACTCATGGCTCCATGCTGTCAGGAGGTTCTGACAATTCCGTCGGAACCTGGTTGACCCAGGCACATGACTGATCACCCGGACCGGGATCTGGATCACGGACCGGCCTGCTGCGGTGAGCCTTGCCCGGTACCTGGCCCGTCGCGCGCTGTAGCCGCATCCTGCCGTGTGAGCCGGGCTCCGCTGGCCGTTCACCTGCCCGTCGTCTGGCGTCCCTAGTCTGCCGTCCGTGCCCGAGCCCACCATTCAACCCGCCCTGGCCCGACGCCTGGGGCTGACCGACGCCGTGATGATCGGGCTGGGTTCCATGCTCGGTGCCGGTGTCTTCTCCGCCTTCGCGCCCGCTGCCCAGTCCGCCGGCCGGTGGCTGCTGCTCAGTCTGGCGATCGCGGCCGTCGTCGCCTTCGCGAATGCGACGTCGTCTGCCCAGCTGGCGGCCCGCTACCCGACCAGCGGCGGCACCTACTTCTACGGCCGCGAGGAGCTGGGCCAATGGCCGGGATTCCTGGCGGGCTGGTGCTTCGTGATCGGCAAGACCGCTTCCTGCGCGGCGATGGCGCTGACCGTCGCCTTCTACCTGGCGCCCGTCGGATGGCGCCGTCCGGTGGCGATTGCCGCGGTCTGGGCGTTGGCGGCGGTCAACATGTTCGGCGTCACCCGCACCGCCCGGCTGGCCCGGATCCTGGCCGTGGTGGTGCTGGTGGTGCTCACCGGAGTGGTGCTGCTGGGCTGGGTGGGGGAACCCGGACACCCTGCCGTGGCGACGACGTCCGGCGGGTCCCCGCTGGGAGTGCTGCAGGGGGCCGGCCTGCTCTTCTTCGCCTTTGCCGGCTACGCCCGGATCGCGACCATGGGCGAGGAGGTCACCAATCCCCGACGCACCATCCCGCGCGCGATCATCCTGGCGCTGGGGATCGCCCTGCTGGTCTACGTCGCGCTGGCGCTCACCCTGCTCCGAGTGCTGGGCGTGGGTGCCCTGGCAGGCAGCGCCGCCCCGGTGGCCGACGCGATCCGGGCGCTGGACATGGCCTGGGCCCAGCCCGTCGTCCGCTTCGGCGCCGCGGCCGCCGCTCTGGGGGCACTGCTCAGCCTGGTCACCGGCGTCGGCCGCACCAGCCTGGCGATGGCGCGCGAGGGCGACCTGCCGCGCTGGCTGGCCGCCGTCGACCCCACCCATCAGGTTCCGCGACGCGCGGAGGCAACCCTGGCCGTCGTGCTGACCGCGCTGCTGCTGGTCACCGACCTGCGGGGTGCCATCGGCTTCTCCAGCTTCGGGGTGCTGCTGTACTACTTCGTCGCCAATGCCTCCGCCTGGCACCAGACCGAGGGACGGCTCTACCCCCGCGCCCTGCAGGGCCTGGGCATGGTGCTCTGCGCGGTGCTGGTGGTCAGCCTGCCCCTGGGCTCTGTCCTGGCCGGGCTGGTGGTCCTGGCGGTCGGCATCGTGGGGCGGCTGGTGACCCGGTCGCTTGCCTCGAACTGATTGGGTCAGCTGTCCTGTGGAACTTTGTGTCGGGACTACGCCACACAAAGTTCCACAGGACAAGCGTCCAGGTGGTTCTGGCGGGGAGAACTACTCCCCGGGGTGGTGGTGGACCTTCTTCGACGGGTCGTACTTCTCGTACGGGCGGTCCTGTTCGCCCTCGACGGTGTAGATGCCCGGCGCGTCCAGCACCAGGTTGGAGCCACCGGCGGCATCCGAGAGGTAGCGCGGGGCAATGGCCCGAGCCACATGCCACAGGATCACCGTCGCCAGGGTGCCGAGCGCGATCCCGCCCAAGGTGAAGTTCTCGCTGAACTTCAGGGAGACATCGCCGATCCCGATGATGATGCCGGCCGCGACGGGGACCAGGTTGACCGGGTTGCCGAAGTCCACCTGGTTCTCCTTCCAGATCTTGGCGCCCAGCAGGCCGATCATGCCGTAGAGCACCACGCAGATCCCGCCCAGCACCCCACCCGGCGTCGCCGAGATGATGGCGCCGAACTTGGGGGAGAAACCGAAGCCGATCGCCACCACCGCGGCCACCACATAGGCGGCAGTGGAATAGACCCGGGTGGCGGCCATCACGCCGATGTTCTCGGCATAAGTGGTGGTGGGGCCGGCGCCGGCACCCGTCGCGATCATCGAGGTCAGGCCGTCGGCGATGATCGCCTTGCCCATCGACTCGTCCAGGTTCTTGCCGGTCATCTCCGCGACGGCCTTCACGTGCCCCGTGTTCTCCGCAATAAGGGCGATCACGACGGGCAGCGCCACCAGGGCGAAGGCCAGGCTGAAGTGCGGCAGGTGGAAGCCCAGCACATTGTTCGTCGCGCCGTACTCCCACCCGGTCAGGTCGGTCATCGGCGGCAGTCCGAACCAGTCGGCGGTCTTCACATTGGCCCAGTCAACCCGGTAGGCGGTGGTGCTCTTGCCGTCCACCATCCGGGTGATCGGGCCCAGCGCCCGGTCAAACAGGGCGCTCAGCAGGTAACCGATCACCAGGGACAGGAAGATAGCGATCCGGCCCAGGAAGCCGCGCAGGCCCACGGACAGGAAGACCACCACCAGCATCACGATGAAGGCGGTCCACTGGTCCTGCGGCCAGTAGACCCCGGCCACGACGGGCGCCAGGTTGAAACCGATCAGCATCACCACGGCACCGGTGACCACCGGCGGCAGCACCCGGTGGATCACCCGGGCGCCGGCCACGTGGATCACGATGCCCACCACCAGCAGCGCCAGCCCGACGAAGAACAGGGCGCCGGAGACGTCGGCCGGGTTGCCGCCCATGCTGTAGATGGCGGTGGCCACGCCGACGAAGGAGGCCGAACTACCCAGATAGCTCGGGACCCGGTTGCGGGTCAGCGCCAGGAAGATCAGCGTCGCGATCCCACTCATCATCACCGCCAGCTGCGGGTTGAGCCCCATCAGCAACGGGAAGACGAAGGTGGCTCCGAACATGGCCACCACGTGCTGGGCGCCCAGACCAATGGTCTTGCCCCAACTCAGACGTTCGTCGGGAGCGACGACGGCCCCCGGTTCGAGATGGCCATTTCCGTGCAGTTTCCAGAGCATGTGGGTTCCCTTCCGGGGGATGATCCTATGCTGCGGCCGCGGCCAGCTGTCACGCAGATGGTTCTTTGGGACTCAACCAGCCGTGACACGACGTTCGCCGGATGGGTTCGAGTTCCTGGCTGAACAGCACTGTGGCCCGGAGCTGAGCTCCGGGCCACAGATCAAGCCGCTATCAGGACCGCCAAGGACATCATGAATCGAGTTTCTTGGAGCCCGTCACATAGCCCACCTTGGTCCAGTCCGGGATGTTGGCGAAGCCGGGCGCCCCGTAATTGGCGATGTCGGGGTGCTGGACATAGAAGTCATAGGACTGCCACAGCGGAATGGTGCCCGCCAGCTCCCACAGCTTCGCGTCGGCCTGGTTCATCAGGTCGTAGCGCTTCGTGGCATCCAACTCGACGGCGGCATCACCCAGCAGCTTGTCCACCTCGGGGCTGCCGATCTTGCCGAAGTTCTGCTCGCCCTTCTCCTTCCAGATGGCGTCGCCGCTGGACAGCACCGGGTTCCCATTCCAGCCGAACAGCGTCAGGTCGAAGTTGCCGGGGATGACGTACTTGCTGAAAAGGTCGGTCGGCGGAACCTTGCTGACCTGCATGTTGATGCCGACGGCCTTCAGCTCCTCCTGGACCACCGGAACCACGGCCTCGTTGGTCTTGGAACCGTCGTTGTAGACATAGGTGATGGTGAGCTGCTTGCCATCCTTCATCGCCTTGCCGTCGGTCATGGTGTAGCCGGCCTCGGTGAGCAGCTTCTTTGCGGCCTCGACGTCGTACTTGCCGAAGTCTCCGGAGTTGTCCTTGTAACCGTCCTGGTTGGTGACCAGCAGGTGGTTGTTCTGCTGTGGCATGCCCTTCGGGTACGGCATGACGGCATTCACCGACTGGAAGATGTCATCGCGGTTCATCGCCCGCTGCACGGCCTGGCGCACCTTGACGTCGGCCAACGGACGGCCCTTGGCGCCGTTCAGGGTGATGTGGGTCCAGTCGGGGCCCGCAGCCTTGCGCAGGACGGATCCCTTGCCCACCAGGTCCTTCAGGACCGTGTAAGTGGCGGGCACGGAAGTCTCAGCCTGGTCCAGCTGGCCATTCTTGTAGGAGGTGGCGGTGGCCGGCGGGGACTCGATGGTGGTCCAGAGCACCTTGTTCAGCTTCGGCTTTTCGCCCTTCCAAGCGGGGTCCGGCACGATCGAGACCGTCTTGTTGCCCTCGTCGGCCTTCTCGATCTTGAACGGTCCGCCGGTGACCAGGGGCTTCTTGATCCAGCCTGTGTTGAAGGTGTTGGCGTCCTTGGCTAGGGCATCCGGCATCACGTCGGCCAACGCCATCCAGTCGGCGTACTGGGTCTTGAAGGTCACCTTGGCGGTGTACTCATTGCCACCCTTCTCGATCTTCTCCACCTGGTCATAGCCGCTACTGGAAGCGATCTGGTAGGCCTTGTCCTTGCCGCTCATGACCCTGAAGACATTCTCGATCGACTTGTAGTCGATCGGCGTGCCGTCGGACCACTTCATGTCCGGGTTGAGTTCGATCTCCATCGTCAGCGGCTTGTCGGAGGTCTTCTCGATCCGCTTCGTGTAGAGCGGGTTGGGCTCGATCTTGCCATCAGCGGTGTACAGGTACAGCGTGGGGAAGATCGCGTAGCCGATGTCCTTGGTGTTCTTCTCGTTGCCGTCCGTGTGCCACACATTCCAGTTGGCCGGGTAGGCATTGTTTGCCAGCCTCAGCGTGCCACCCTGGCCGACATCCTTGGCGTCCTTGGGGTTGACATCATTGACATTGGCGGCAAGTGCCTCATCCGACGCGCCACCGGAGCCGCTGTTGCTGTTGTCTGCCTTGCCGCAGCCGGAGAAGACCAGCGTGGCAATGGCCGCCGTGGCCAGCAGACGCTTGGCTGTCGTGTGAGTCGTCATGTTTCCTCTTTCTCGAAGGGCCCGCAACTAGCCGATGACTAGCGTCTCGGCTTGCGCGACATAGTGGCATGCTGCCCCATGCCCGGGGGTCTGGTCTAGGAGTTCTGGCGAATTGTGTATGCAATTGTTACGTTCGCCATCCGAGAGTAGGTTGCGGAAGACCGGGCAGCGTCCCTGGAAGCGACAGCCGTCCGGGATCTGGTCGGGTGAGGGCAGGTCGCCGGTGAGCATCAAGCGCTTGCGGGTCCGTTCGCGTTCGGGGTCTGGCACCGGCACTGCAGACAGCAGCGCCTTGGTGTACGGGTGCTGGGGATCCTGGAAGACCTGCTGGGTGTCACCCACCTCGACGATCTTGCCGAGGTACATCACTGCTACCCGATCCGAGATGTGGCTCACCACCGAGAGGTCATGGGAGACGAACAGGTAGCTGACCCCCAACCGGTTCTTCAGATCATCGAGCAGGTTCAGCACCCCCGCTTGGATGGAGACATCGAGGGCGCTGACTGGCTCATCCAACACAATCAGCTTCGGCTCGCAGGCCAGTGCCCGGGCGATGCCGACGCGCTGCCGCTGGCCACCGGAAAACTCCGTGGGATACCGGGAAGCCTGCTCTGGGATCAGCCCGACGGTCTTGAGCAGCCAGCTGATCCGCTCGTCCATTTGCTTGTCGGTGTACTTCTGCACCTGCATGGGTTCGCGCAGGATGTCGCCGATCGGCATGCGGGGGTCCAGGGAGGCCATTGGGTCCTGGAAGACGATGGCGATGTCTGAACGCATCTGGGCCTTCTCCTGACGGCTCAGGGTAGAGGTGTCCTTGCCGGCTACCCGAATGGTCCCCTTCTGTGGCTTGGCCAGCTGCATCACCTCCATGATGGCGGTGGTCTTGCCGCAGCCGGACTCACCCACCAGGGCCAGAGCCTCGCCCTGCCGGATGTCGAGGTCGATCTCGTCGACTGCCTTCACTTCGCCGATCCGGCGCTTGACCAAGGCTCCCTTGGTGAGCGGGAAGACCCGCTGCAGACCGGTCACCTCCAGCACTGGCTCGCGCTGCTCCCGGGGGGTGAGGATGGTGGGCTCGGCCACGTGGTCACGAGGGAAGATGTCGGTGTTGCTGGCCAGCAGGTCCGAGAGGTGGCAGGCCGCGCGGTGGTTGTCGTCTACGGCATGTAGCGGGGGCTCCTGCGTGTGGCAGATGTCCTGGGCGATCGGGCAGCGCACGGCGAAGGGACAGCCGTCGGGCACTGAGACCAGTGATGGTGGATTGCCCTTGATGGATACCAGCGGCTCCTTGTGGTCGGCATCGACCCGGGGCACCGACGCCAGCAGGCCGACCGTGTAGGGCATCCGCGGGGAGTAGAAGACGTCGTTGATGGGCCCTTCCTCCACGCCCTTGCCGGCGTACATCACCATGACTCGGTCAGCGAAGCCGGAAACCACGCCGAGGTCGTGGGTGATCAGGATGGTGGCGGCGCCGGTGATCTCGCGGGCGCGCTTGAGCAGGTCCATGACCTGGGCCTGGATCGTCACGTCCAGCGCCGTGGTGGGCTCATCGGCGATGATCAGCGACGGATCGTTCGCGATGGCCATGGCGATCATGGCTCGCTGTCGCATGCCACCGGAATACTCGTGCGGATAGGCACCCGCCCGCCGCTTCGGGTTAGGGATACCAACTTCCCCCAGCAATTCCACCGCACGGTCGGCGGCCTTTGCCTTACTGATTTCTGGATGGTGGATCCGCACCACCTCGGCGATCTGGTCGCCGACGGTGTAGACGGGGGTGAGCGCGCTGAGGGGATCCTGGAAAATCATGCTGATCTCGTTGCCCCGCAGCTTGGACATCTCGTCGTCGTCGCGGCCCAGCATCGACTGGCCCTTGAATTCCACGCTGCCGGAGATTCTGGCGCTGCCAGGCAGCAGCCCCATGATGGCCAGGGAACTGACCGACTTGCCGGAGCCGGACTCGCCGACGATGGCCAGTGCTTCACCCTTGTGCAGGTCATAGTTCAGGCCACGCACGGCGTGTACGACGCCAGCCTCGGAATTGAAGTTGACCGTGAGGTCACGCACCCGCAGGAGGGGCGCAGCGGAATCGTGGATGTCTGTCATGTGTGTGTCCTAGATCCGGCTGGAGCCGCTGGTCGGGTCGAGGGCGTCGCGCAATGCTTCACCCATCAGGTTGATCGAGATGACCACCAGGGCGAGCACGAGGGCAGCGGGAATCCAGGTGTAGGGCGCCGAGATGTTGTAGTCCTGCAGCACCGTGCCCAGGGACACTTGCGGGTACTGGATGCCGAAGCCGATGAAGCTCAGGCCGGTTTCGCCCAGGATCGCGCCACCGACGCCCAAGGTCGTGTCGATGATGATCCAGCTGGCGACATTGGGGATGATGTGCCGCCGAATGTTGGTCAGGGGAGAGACACCCATGAACTTGGCGGCGTTGACGTAGTCGGTGTTCACGAGCTGCTGGGTCATGGCTCGCAGTACACGGGCGGTCAGCATCCAAGAGAAGCTGGCCAGCAGGGGAATCATCCAGAGCCAGGAGGCCTTCTGTAGGGCCGGGCTGAACAGCATCATGATCAGCAAGCTGGGCACTACCAGGAACAGGTTGATCAGGTTCATCACGCCGGTGTCCACTCTGCGGCCCCACTTGTTCTTGGCGCTGACATATCCAGCCAGCGTGCCGAAGAAGAGAGCGATGACAGTGGTAAGCACGGCGGTGCCAATACCGATCACCAGCGAGATCCGGAGCCCCACCATGACCCGAGCGAAGATGTCGAGACCGTTCTCGTTCACACCGAACCAGTGGTACTTGGACGGCCCGGTCAGAGAATTGCGTAGGTCCCGCTCGAAGGGGCCGTAGGAGTAGAACATCGGCGCGAAGATCGCCGCCAGAACCAGGAAGCTGAAGATGCTCATCCCGATCCAGGCTTGCGGATTGCGCAGGAAGCGTCGGCGCAGCAGCTCACTTCGTGACATGGCCCGCGCCTGGACCGACGGGGGCAACTCGGTGAGTTCCGCGACGGGCGTTGCGACGGTCTCACTCATGGCCGCGGCTGTGGCGTAGTGCTCGACGGAGTCGACACCGCGCGCGGCAGGGTTGGTGGGAGTGGCGGAGACTGGGTTGTCGGTCATGGGTCACCGGATCCGGGGGTCGAGGAGGCCCTGCAGGAAATCGGCCAGCGTGGCGGACATCAGGGTGAGGATGGCTGAGTAGAGCACCACGCCAGCGGTGCCGTTGACGTCGGCCATCTGGAGGGCCTGGACGCCGAAGGAGCCGATCCCGTTCCAATTGAACATCATCTCGATGAACAGGGATCCAGCGAAGGCGGCACCCACCGCGAAGGCCAGATACTGGCCCATCGGGATGAGGGCCATCCGCAAGCCGTGCCGGGTCATGGCCTTCGACTTTGTCAGGCCCTTGGCCCGGGCTGTGCGGAGGTAGTCGGAGCCCAACACGTCCAGTGTCGTGACCTTCATGTACCGCGAATAGGAGGCCATGCCGAACATGGCCAGCACGATCGTAGGCATCACCAGAGCCTGCGCCTGGTACTTGATGTCGGCCCAGGAACCCGGCTCCAACAGGGGATTGATCGGGTTGATGGCTGGTAGTCCGTGGCCGGTGGCATCCATGATTGACTGGTTGATCTGCTGCACAACCAGAATCGCCACCACTGTGGGGAGGGAAAGGACTAGGAAGGAGAACATGGTGGTGGCGCGGTCGCCTAGAGAATTGCGTCGCACTGCCGAAACCATGCCCACCAGAATGCCGAGGACGACGCCGATCGCAGTGCCCAGCACCACCAGACGCAGACTCATCGGGATGCGCGTCTGAAGCACCTCCAGGACAGGGGTCATCGCCTTGTTCGTACCGGCGGTGACACCCAGGTTGCCATGCAGGAGATCGGTGAGCCATCGGGTGTAGCGGGTCATCAAAGAGTCCGCGGGGTTGATGTTGCGTGCGTTCAGGTACATCTGTGCGGTCTCCGGGGGGACCGGCTTGGTCGCCATCGGCGGGTAGAGAACCTCCTCAGGGTGCATCAGCTTGGCCGACAGCAGAAACGCGAATGAGGTGGCAAGGAAGCTCAGCAGTAGGTAGTTGAGGAAGCGAAGCGAGAGAAACTTAGCCATGGTCCGACCCCTCTGCCGTGCGCGGGGCGCTGGGCGGTGCGGATTTCAAGCCCGCTGAAAACCTCACACTGAACTCCATTGTCATCGTGCCGGGTCACCGACGCGTTCCCGACTCCTGCGTGCCAACACAGTACCCTGCAGCCGCAAGGATCAGCCGAAATGCACTCCATCTGGACGAACTTCCGTGGTCCGGCGCCGGCTGGGCGCTAGCAGCTATCGTGACACCATGTCCTTGGTAGAGGCGATCGTCTTCGGCGTGGCGCTGTTGCTGTCGGCTGTTCTCGGGGATCTCTTGCACGCGTGGGAGTTGCCCCGATGGCCACACACGGTGTCGGTGTTGTTGATGGCAGTGTTGGGCGGCTATCTGGGCAGCGTGCTGCTGGTCGCGGCCATGTTGGGGGCTGGCGTGGGGTGGCTGCTGATTGGCGGCGTACTTCAGGCCCGTGAGCACGCCGAGCGGCGAAGGATTGTTCGGGAGGTTCGTCGTGCTCGATTGGCGAACGAGGAGAAACGACTCCGGGGGTGACGCTGCCGCTCAGATCCATGACCGGAACCACATCCGCAGCAGCCACGCCTTGCGGGTCATCAGCTGGTCGGTGAGGATCGGGTAGATGAAGGCGAAGTTGGCCGCCACCAGGGCCATTGCCCCGCCCGCGATCCATGCGCCCCGCTTTCGTCGCGGCCCGTCGGCCGGGCCGATGATCCGGCCCAGCCACATCGCCAGAATGGTGACGGTGAACGGGATGATGCAGATGGCGTAGAAGAAGAACAGCGGCCGGTCGGCGTATTTGAACCAGGGCAGGTAGGTGCTCATGGCGGCGATGATCGGCAGCCCGAAGCGCCAGTCCCGCCCGCCGATCCAGACCACCATCCCGGCCAGCAGCGCGGCCAGGGCAAGCCACCACAGGATCGGGGTGCCGGCGCCGGAGATCACCCGCAGACAGGTGTCGTTGACCGCCTCGCAGCCGTCGACGCCGGGCTTGATGCCGTTCACCGCGTCGATCCCGATCGGCCGGTACATCACCAGCCAGCCCCAGGGATTGGCCTCGTAGACGTGGGTCTCGTTCATCATCCCGGAGCCGGTGTGGAAGTCGTACATTTCCTTGTGGTAATGGAAGAGCGAGGCCAAGGGTGCGCCGAAGACCTTCACCGTCCAGGCGCCCTCATGGCTGGCTCCCCAGCCCCGGCTCCAGCCGCCATGGGTCGTCAGCCAACCGGCCCAGGTGGCCAGGTAGACCGGCACGGCCACCACGACGAGCTGGACGAAGGCCGGGATCCCGTCGCGCAGCACCGAGCCCCACGCCCGCGGGCCGGCGCCGGCCAGCCGTCGGGCGGACAGGTCCCAGACCACTGACAGGATTCCCATGCTGGCCAGCACGAAGATGGAATTCCACTTCACCGCGCAGGCCAGGCCGAACATGATCCCGGCCAGCAGCCGCCATGGCCGCAGGTACAGCGCCGGGCCGTAGCGGCCGGCCAGGTCCACCTGCCCGGTGCGGGTCAGGTGGGCGGCCAGCCTGTTGCGGAACCAGTCCCGGTCCGCCGCGACGCAGGCCACGGCGCTGACAATGAACAGCGCCTGGAAGATGTCCAGGAGTCCAATCCGGCTCATGGTGAAGGCCAGCCCGTCCAGGCTGAGCAGGAGGCCGGCGATGGCGCCCACCAAGGTGGAACGGGACAGCCGTCGGGCCAGCCGGATGGTGACCAGCACCAGCAGCGTGCCCGCCACCAGGGAGCTGAACCGCCAGCCGAAGGAGTTCATCCCGAAGAAGTGCTCCCCGACGGCGATCAGCCACTTCCCCAGGGGCGGGTGCACGATGAAGGACGGGTCGCGGGACCAGCCGTCGGTCATGCCCTGGGCGATCGCGTCGTTGATCTTCAGGCCGGGTTTGCCGGGCTGGGTCTTGGGCCAGCTGCCCTCGTAGCCCAGGTGCAGCATGGTCCAGGCGTCCTTGGGGTAGTAGGTCTCGTCGAAGACCAGGTTCCCCGGACGACGCAGGTTGACGAAGCGGATCAGGAAGGCGAAGGCCGTGATCCCCAGGGTGACCAGCCAACTCACCAGCCGGTCCGGTGGCGGGGCGTCACGCAGGCGGGCGATGGCGCTGTCCGGCGACTCGTCGCGGGTACTGGTGGTGGCTTCGATCACGGGGCAATCCTAGAAGGTGGCTCTGACAGTTCCGGGAAATGCACCAGGGCCCGGCAGCGGTGAAGCGGCCGGGCCCACGGTGGGGAATGGAATCCGTCAGAAGCGCATCCGACGGGCGGTGATGGTTGCCCCGGCCAAGGTCAGGCTTAGCAGGCTCAAGGTGACGGCCGGGTTGGGGCCGGAGTCACCCGCGTCGCCGGTGTGCGGCAACACGGAGGGGCGGGGACCCTGCGGGGCCCCGGACGTGGTTCCGGCGGGCGTCGGCCGCTGCGACGAGTGCTCGGCCGGGCCCGGCGTCCCGCTGGGGGTCACGGTCGGGCTGGGAGTGCCGGACGGTGTCGCGGTGGGAGTCCTGCTGGGCGATTCGGCTGGAGTCGGCGTGGGAGTGTCGATCGGGGTGGGTATCGGTGTCGGGGTGGGCGTCGGAGTTTCGACCGGGGTCGGCGTCTCGGTCGGCGTGGGCGTCGGAGTTTCGACCGGGGTGGGTATCGGTGTCGGGGTGGGCGTCGGGGTTTCGACTGGGGTGGGTGTAGGCGTGGGCGCGGGGGTCTCGACCGGGGTCGGCGTCGGAGTTTCGACCGGTGTCGGGGTAGGCGTCGGAGTTTCGACCGGTGTCGGGGTAGGCGTCGGAGTGGGTGTCGGCGTCGGGGTCGGGGTGGGCGGCATGTCGCCGTCCGCGTCTCCACCACCGGTCCACTTGCCCACCGTGGTGACATCGCTGGACTGCTTGCCCAACGTGGTCACGCTCGCCTCGTCAGCCCAGCCACCAAGTCCCGGGTCGGTCACCTGGACGGGCAGGAAGATCCGGCCGGCGGATCCCTTGGGAAGGGTGATGCTGCCGCTCACCGTGTCCTCGTCGCAGGTCAGCGCAGCGGCATTCGTTGGCGACACCTTCTCCGGGTCGCCCGACTCATTGAGCGACGGGAAGGAGTAGGCGCCAGGGTGCACCGGGCAGACAAAGCGCTGCCCGGCCGAGGTCAGTTGGTCGGTCCAGGTGAACACCTGGTTCTCCGTGGTGGCGGTCGGGAGCTGGACGGTCACGGTGATGCTGCCATCGCTGTTGAGCTGCCCCCACTTCTGCACCGTGGTGGGCATGGTGTGGCAATCCGGGCAGGGGCGGATGGTGATCGGCGTGACGCTGGTCTTGCCATTCACCACCCAGATGACGTCCTTGCTGGTGTCGGGCAGGTTGTCGCCCGAGACATAGGCCGTCAGCCAGCCATTGACCCGGACATTCTGGTGGGTCTCGACGTAATCGGTCATGGTCACCAGGACTGTGGTTCCCCTGACCGTCATGGTTGCTGCGACGGCTCCGGCTGGCGTGAGCAGCTGGAAGGTCGAGCCGCTCTGGCCTCCGAACTCGGCCGGGAACTGGAAGCTGAAGCTGTCACCCGCACAATGGCCGTCGGTGATGGTTCCGGAGAAAAGGACCTTGAGGCTCTCCCACGCGTGCAGGTCCGTGGACTTGCTGAGGGAGACGTTCATCGGATCGGTCACCGGAGAGGGCGTGCAGGACGCCGGCTTCGGGGTGTCCACGGCGACCGGCGTCACCGCTGGGATGGGCGCGCTCGGCATGGCGGTGGCCGGTGCGGGCTGGCCGCTGCTGCCATTCGTTGGCGTCGGGGACGGGCTCGGGTCCGCGCCCAGGGCGACGGTTGCCGGGCTGGCCCAGATGGACGTGATCCCCAGGATCGCCAGCGCGGAAAGGCTCGCGCGTTGACGACTAGTCGTGAAGTGCAGTTTCGGTTATCCCCCAAGTTGTCGACGCAACCTTGCGCCGCGGCATCCGCCTGGATGCCTGTCGCCATTCCCCACGAGCAGCGATTCACTCAGGTTATGCCAGTCGGCCGACTGGATTGCCCTCTGGAGTGGATGCAGCGCCGGTCTTGGGCAATTCGTCAGTGTGTGAACAAACCGACCAAGCGGTCACAATGGACTCCATGAGCACCGATGTCGCCCCACCAGAGGCAGGTCAGGATGATGGCCCACAGCGCGTCAGCGTGCGGCAGTTGGAACCGGATTCCCGGGGTCTGGGGCGGGTGGTGCTGGCGGCCACCCCGATCGGTTCCAGCGTCGATGCGTCCGAGAATCTGCGGGCCGTGTTGGCTGGCGCGGAGGTGATTGCCGCCGAGGACACGCGTCGGCTGCAGACCCTCCTGCGGCGTTTGGGGGTCACCACCCAGGCCCGGGTCCTGAGCTATTTCGAGGGAAATGAGACCTCCCGGACCGACGAGCTGCTGGCCGAACTGCGCGCCGGCCGCAATGTGGTGGTGGCCACCGATGCCGGGATGCCGTCGGTGAGCGACCCGGGATATCGCCTGGTCAGCGCCGCCATCGAGGCCGGACTGGAGGTCACCTGCGTGCCCGGGCCGAGCGCCGTGTTGACCGCGCTGGCGGTCTCCGGGCTGCCGGTGGACCGCTTCTGCTTCGAGGGATTCCTGCCCCGAACCGGCGGCCCCCGGCGTCGTCGGCTGGCGGAGCTCGCTGCCGAAGCCCGCACGATGGTCTTCTTCGAGGCGCCGCACCGGTTGGCCGACTTCCTCAGCGATTGCGCCGCCGCTCTGGGTGACGATCGTCCCGCCGCGGTCTGCCGGGAGCTCACCAAGCCCCATGAGGAGGTCAAGCGCGGTGGGTTGGCCGAGTTGGCCGAATGGGCGGTGGAGCACGCCCGGGGCGAGATCTGCGTCGTGGTGCAGGGGGCCCCGGCCCGCGACGAGGCGGAGGATGCCCTGGCGCTGGTGCAGCGCCGGATTGCCGACGGGGAGAAGCTGTCCGCGGCCGTCGCGGAGGTGGCCAAGCTGACGGGAGCCAACAAGAAGCAGCTCTACCAGGCGGCACTGGACGCCCGCTGAACTGGGTCGCGTGTCCTGTGGAACTTTGGGTGGTGAGTACGCGACACAAAGTTCCACGGGACAGGCGTCCAGATCGGGTTGGGGCCAGCGACGGGCCCAGTCGTCGTGCGATCTGGGAGGATGGAACCCATGGACATCCCCGCACGGCTCGCCGAGCTGAAACTTCCCCCGCTCCCGGAGCCGCTGCCCAGCCCCGTCATCGACTCGCACACCCATCTGGACGCCACCCAGGAGTATTCCGGCCTGGACGTGGAGACCAATCTGGCGGCGGCTCGCGCGGTGGGGATCGAACGGGTGGTGGAAGTGGGCTGTGACGTCGCATCCTCCCGGACCGCCGCCGAGCTGGCCGCCCGGTACCCGCAGGTGGTCGCCGCCGTCGCGATGCACCCCAATGACGCCGCCCGCAGCACGACGCTGGAGCAGGACATCGCCCAGATCGACGCCCTGGCCGGGGCCGGCCACCATGTCCGCGCGGTGGGGGAGACCGGGCTGGACCACTACCGCACCACCGATGAGGCGTTGCATGCCGTGCAGGAGCACAGTTTCGTCGCGCACATCCAGATCGCCCGACGGCATGGCAAGACCTTGGTGATCCACCATCGTGACGCCCACGCCGACCTGCTGAGGGTGCTGGCGGAGCAGGACCTCCCGGAGCGGACCTTGATGCACTGCTTCAGCGGCGACGCCGATTTCGCCCGGGCCTGCCTGGCACATGACGACGCGGACCACGGGATGTGGCTCAGCTTCCCCGGCGTGGTCACCTACAAGAACGCGCCCTACCTGTCCGAGGCGCTGAAGGTGACGCCGCGTAACCGGATCCTGGTGGAGACCGACGCGCCCTACCTGACCCCGGTGCCCGCCCGGGGCAAGGCCAATGCGCCCTATCTGGTGCCGCACACCCTGCGCTTCATGGCTGACGTGCTGGGCATGGGGCTGGACGAGCTGTGCCGGCAGGTGCGCAGCAACACCGTCGAGGCCTTCGGTGGGGAGTGGGGCAGCGATGCCTGAGAACGGACTGTTGGATCCCCGTTCCGTGCGCGCCCTGGCCGCCGAGCTGGACCTCAAGCCCACCAAGCAGCGCGGGCAGAACTTCGTGATTGACCCCAACACGGTGCGGCGGATCGTGTCCCTGTCCGGGATCGGTGCCGACGACGTGGTGCTGGAGGTGGGCCCCGGTTTGGGCTCGCTGACCCTGGGGCTGCTGGAGACCGGGGCCGCGGTCACCGCCATCGAGATCGACGAGAAGCTGGCCCCTCGCCTGGCCCGGACCGTCGCCGAGCGGATGCCCGAGGCCGACGGCCGGATGAGCGTCGTGCACTCCGACGCCCTGCAGGTCAACGAACTCGACGGGGACCCGGTGACCGCGCTGGTGGCCAACCTGCCCTACAACGTCTCCGTGCCGGTGCTGCTGCATCTGCTGGCGCGCTTCAACTCCTGGCGGACCGGGCTGGTGATGGTGCAGTTGGAGGTGTGTGACCGTCTGGTCGCCACCCCGGGCAGCAAAATCTACGGTGTGCCCAGCGTCAAGATGGCCTGGTATGCCGAGGCCACCCGGGTGGGAACCGTTCCGCCCAAGGTCTTCTGGCCGGTGCCCAATGTGGACTCCGGGTTGGTGCGGATCATCCGTCGCGACCCGCCGCAGACCACCGCCACCCGGGAGCAGGTCTTTGCGGTGGTGGACGCCGCCTTCGCCCAACGACGCAAGATGTTGCGGGCCGCCCTGGCCGGAATCTGCGGCTCCTCTGCCGCCGCCTCCGAGGTGCTGGTGGCCGCCGGGGTTGACCCCCAGGCCCGGGGTGAGGTGCTGACCATCGAGGACTTCGCCCGGATCGCGGAGCAGCTCAGCTCCTGAGCGTCGCACCAGGACTGTCCTGGGCCACTGCGTCTGCCCGCTGAACGGCAGCATGGCGCCGCTGCCCGGCCCCGATCGCCACCGGCCTCGACGGGTCCGCCCGGCGCCGCACCCACCCCGCGGCCATCCCGGCTGTGGGCTGGGCGTCGATCGGCGTCGAACTGACCATCTTCTTCACTGCCCGGGGGCTGTCCAAGGTCTCGGCTCCGGCCACGGCCCCCTTCCCGCGCGGGCTGGTGGCGGGCTGGTGGGGTGCCGGTGATGGTCCCGGGCTTGGGTGGAGGGGTGAGGTGATGGCCCAGAAACTCGTCGAGGGGTGGCGTGGTGCCGGTGACGCGCCCCGAGCTGGCCGAGGGGCACCCGCTCCATCCGTCGCTTCCGCCCAGTTTCTCCGACGGGATGCGCACCCCAACCCATCTGGGCTAGGTTCGCTGGCGTGGGAGCGATGCAGCAGACAACCGACTCGAACCAGAGTGTGCGCGTCCGCGTGCCCGCCAAGATCAACCTGGCGCTGTGCGTGGGGCCGGTGCGCCCCGACGGATTCCATCCGCTGGGCACGGTCTTCCACGCCGTGAGCCTGTTTGACGAGGTGCTGGCCCTGCCCGGCGACCCCGGACAGGTGCTGCTCACCATGTCCGGCGACGGGCTGGAGGAGGTGCCCGCCGATGGCTCCAACCTGGCCTGCCGGGCGGCCCGGTTGCTGGCCGAGCGGCATGGCACCCCGGACCTGGGAGTGCGGCTCCACCTGAAGAAGTCCATCCCGGTGGCGGGCGGCATGGCCGGTGGTTCGGCGGACTGCGCCGGTGCGCTGCTGGCCTGCTCCATGCTGTGGGACCTGGACACCACCCCCGACGACCTGCATGACCTCGCCGCGGAGCTCGGCTCGGACGCGCCCTTCCCGCTGATGGGCGGCAATGCGATCGGCACCGGCCGGGGTGACCAGCTGGTGCCGATGATCAGCCGGGGGCAGTACCACTGGGTGCTGGCCTTCGCCCACGAGGGGCTGTCCACCCCCGCGGTCTTTCGTCGCTTCGACGAGCTTCAGGCCCTCCCCGGAGCCCCGGCCACCGGCACCGAGATCCCGCCGGAGGTCTCCGCGGCCCTCGCCACCGGGGATGCCGTCCGTCTGGGGCGCGCCCTGCACAATGACCTGCAGGCCGCGGCCGTCGACCTGCGCCCCGAGCTGGGCCAGACCCTGCGGGCCGGGCTGGCCGCCGGCGCCCTGGGCGGGATCGTCTCCGGCTCCGGCCCCACCTGCGCCTTCCTGGCGGCCAGCGAGCCCGCCGCCATGGACCTGAGCTCCGTGCTGGCCAAGCTGCCCACGGTGCGCGCCACCCGTCGCGCGACGGGGCCCGTGCCGGGCGCCACCATCCTGGGCTGAGGCCGCACGTGGGGCCGCCCCGGAGCATCGGTTGGCGCGACATCCCCGTCTCCCACCCATTGTGGGACCGCGGGCAGCGCGTCGGCCCGGGACTCTGCTTTCATGTGCCTATGACCCAGATGCCCCCGATGCCCCCGGCCACCCCCAGCCATGACGAGGTGGATGATCTGGTGGCGGCCTGGCATCGGGAGCGGGCCGATCTCCCCGTCGAGCCGATGCACATCTGGTCCCGGATCCTGCGGCTGGCCGTCCACCTGGACGAGGCCCGACGGGTGGCGCACGCCCGGCACGGCCTGGAGGGCTGGGAGTTCGACGTGCTGGCGGCGCTGCGCAAGGAGGGCGCCCCCTACACCATGAGCCCCGGGCAGCTGCTCAAGCAGACCCATGTCACCTCGGGCACCATGACCAACCGGGTGGATCGCCTTGTCAGCCGTGGTTTCGTGCGACGTCAGGCCGACCCCAACGACGGCCGGGTGGTGCGGGTGGTGCTCACCGACGACGGGCGGGAAGCCGTCGATGCCGCCCTGGAGGCGCTGCTGGAAGCAGAAGAGAACCTGTTGGCGCACCTGGACGCGGAGAAGCGGGACCGGCTGGCGGCCGCGCTGCGTGGTCTCCTTCTGGCGCAGGGGGATGTGGCCGCGCACTAGCCAACCGCTGGTCGGTGGAGTCCCGGCGTCGCCGTGTCGGATCGCGATCTGCTGATCCGCAATCGCGCAGGGTGCCCGTTTGTGTCCCGGGCCTGGTCACCGGATGGTCCCGCCGGTCACTGTGTTGCGGACCGTGGACGGCGCGCATCGCGTTCCGCCGGGCCCAAGGCGCCAGTCACCGGCTTGCGGAACCCGGGCTTGCCCGGAAAAGCATGGGTCAGTGCGTGTCCATTTCACCAGAAACGGCTCTCAGCGGACGCTTGGCTGCGTTGACTAGCGTGGCCCGTGGCCGACAATTCACCAACGAACGGATTGCCTTGACCACGCTGAGCCTCACCGTCCCCACGGCGCTGATTCCTCTGCAGACCGGCATCGTCGGTCAGCTGATGGGCTGTCTGGAGAGGCTGATGGTAACCATCGGTGCTCCCGGCGCCGCGCTGGCCGTTTTCCTGGAGAATGTTTTCCCGCCGATCCCCAGCGAGGTGATCCTTCCGCTGGCCGGTTTCGCGGCCGGGCAGGGGCATTTCAGCGTCCTCTCCGCGGTGCTGTGGACCACCCTTGGCTCCGTCACCGGAGCGTGGCTGCTCTACTGGCTGGGCCAGGCCCTGGGTGTGGAACGCCTGAAGGCCATCGCGCGGCGGCTTCCGCTGACCGACCCGCAGGACATCGACACCGCCCTGGGCTGGTTCGACCGGCACGGCGGCAAGGCGGTCTTCGTCGGGCGGATGATCCCCGGGGTGCGCTCGCTGATCTCCATCCCGGCTGGCCTGCACCGGATGAGCCCCGCCCTGTTCACGCTGTACACGACATTGGGCAGCCTGGCCTGGAATGCGTTGTTGATCTACGCCGGCTACGCGCTGGGCCACAACTGGGCCCTGGTGGAGGGCTGGGTGGCCCGGGTCCAGGACGTGGTGATGGTGCTGCTGCTGGCCGCCGCGGGCTGGTTCATCACCCGTCGGATCCGTTCCCGACGGCGGCAGCGTGCGGCCGAGTCCCAGGAGTCCGCGCCCGAGCGGGAACTCGTCGACGCCTGACCTGCCCGGACTCCCCGGGCACGGCGCCTGTCGCACGCCCGGCACCGGTAGGCTCGGCCTGTGACCGATACCCTCACCGTCCTCGTTGTCGGGTCCGGTGGCCGCGAGCATGCGCTCGCCCTGGCCATCAGCAAGGATCCCGCTGTCAGCGCCGTGCACGTCGCCCCCGGCAATCCCGGCACCGCGAGCTTCGCCACCAACCACCCGGTGGACCAGAACGATGGCGCGGCCGTCGCCGGACTGGCCCAGGAACTGGGCGCCGACCTGGTGGTGGTCGGTCCCGAGGCCCCGCTGGTGGCAGGCGTGGCCGACGCGGTGCGCGAGGCCGGGATCGCCTGCTTCGGCCCAAGCAGGGCAGCCGCGCAGTTGGAGGGTTCCAAGGCCTTCGCGAAGGAGGTGATGGCCGCCGCCGGCGTGCCCACCGCCGCCGCCCGGGTGTGCGTCACCCAGGAGGAGATCGAGGCCGCGCTGGACGAGTTCGGCGCAACCTACGTCGTGAAGGACGACGGTCTGGCCGCCGGCAAGGGTGTCGTGGTCACCGATGACCGCGATGAGGCGTTGCAGCACGCGCTGGCCTGTGAGCGCGTCGTGATCGAGGAATTCCTGGACGGCCCGGAGGTCAGCCTGTTCGCCATCTGCGACGGCACCACCAGCCGGCCGATGCAGCCCGCGCAGGACTTCAAGCGCGTGGGTGACGACGACCAGGGCCCGAACACCGGCGGGATGGGCGCCTACACCCCGCTGCCCTGGGCGCCGGCCGACATCGTGGAGCAGGTGGACCGGCTGGTGATCCAGCCCACCCTGGCGGAGATGGAGCGCCGTGGCGCCCCCTTCACCGGCCTGCTCTATGCCGGGCTCGCCTTGACCAGCAAGGGAATCCGGGTGGTGGAGTTCAATGTCCGCTTCGGTGACCCGGAGACCCAGGCCCTGCTGGCCCGGCTCAAGACCCCGCTGGGGCAGCTGCTGCACGCCGCCGCCACCGGCGTACTGGCCCAGACCCCCGCGCTGGAATGGGGCAGCGGAGCAGCCGTCGTCGTAGTGATGGCCGCCAATGGTTACCCGGCGAGCGCCGAGGTTGGCGGGCAGATCATCCTGGCCCCCGACACCGAGACGGCGCACACCATCCAGGCCGGCACCGCTGAGCTGGACGACGGCACCCTGGTGGCCAATGGCGGCCGGGTACTGGGCGTCGTCGGCGCCGGCGATGACCTGACCGCCGCCCGCCAGGCCGCCTACGCCCAGGTGGCCGCCACGGACTTCGCGTCGGGCTTCAACCGTACCGACATTGCCCTCAAGGCATCCCAGAACAAGATCAACCACACCGCACCCACCACGGAGAACTGAATGAGCGCCGTCCCCAATGTGTTGGCCAACCGCTACGCCTCGCAGGCGATGCGGGAGATCTGGTCGCCCGAGAACAAGATCAAGTTGGAGCGACGGTTGTGGATCGCCGTGCTGGAGGCCCAGCGTGATCTTGGGGTTTCCTTCGGCGACGATGACCCGCAGGCCGTGATCGACGCCTACCAGGCCAAGATCGACGAGATGGATCTGGGCTCCATCGACGCCCGGGAGCGGATCACCAAGCATGACGTGAAGGCCCGGATCGAGGAGTTCAACGATCTGGCCGGTTACGAGCACATCCACAAGGGGATGACGAGCCGGGACCTGACCGAGAATGTGGAACAGCACCAGGTGCTGGCCAGCCTGCAGCTGGTGCGGGAGCGGATCATCACGGCCCTGGCGATGACCGCGGATCTGGCCGTGCAGTACACGGACCAGGCCATCACCGGCCGGTCCCACAATGTGGCCGCGCAGGTCACCACCCTGGGCAAGCGCTTCGCATCGGCCGTCGACGAGATGTTGGTTGCCCATGCCCGCGTCGACGAGCTGATCAAGCGCTACCCCGGCCGCGGGATCAAGGGCCCGATGGGCACCGCGCAGGACATGCTGGACCTGCTGGACGGGGACACCGCCAAGCTGGCCGAGCTGGAATCCCGGGTGACCCAGAGCTTGGGCTTCGCGTCGGTGCTGGATTCGGTGGGTCAGGTCTACCCGCGCAGCCTGGACTTCGACGCGGTCAGCGCGCTGTACCAGACCTCGGCCGGCCCGAGCAGCCTGTGCACCACGCTGCGCCTGATGGCCGGCAATGAGCTGGTCACCGAGGGCTTCAAGCCCGGGCAGGTGGGCTCATCCGCCATGCCGCACAAGATGAACGCCCGCTCCTGCGAGCGGGTCAACGGTTTCAACGTGATCTTGCGCGGTTATGTCGCGATGACCGAGGGACTGAGCGGCGTGCAGTGGAATGAGGGCGACGTGAGCTGCTCCGTGGTCCGCCGGATCGCCCTGCCCGACGCCTTCTTCGCCCTCGACGGGATGTTCGAGACCTTCTTGACCATCCTGGGCGACTTCGGGGCCTTCCCGGCCGTGATCGGTGCCGAGCTGGAACGCTACCTCCCCTTCCTCACCACGACGAAGGTGCTGATGGCCGCGGTCCGCAAGGGCGTCGGCCGCGAGGACGCGCACGAGGCGATCAAGACCAATGCCGTCGCGGTGGCCCTGGAGATGCGCGAGCAGGGGTTGCGCACCAATGACCTGTTCGACCGGCTGGCCCGGGAGTCGTCGCTGGGCCTGACCCGGGACGAGCTGGAGGCGCTGGTCAGCCAGCCCCTGGAGCTCACCGGAGACGCCGGGAACCAGGTCGCCCGGGTGGCGGCCCGCGTGCAGGAGCTGGTGGCGGCCAATCCCGAGGCCGCCGCCTACCGCCCCGGCTCCGTCCTCTGACGAGGGAAGAACCCGGGCTCCAGTACTGACCGTATCTGGCACCGATACCGGTGCCAGATACGGTCCTTGAGCTTGTCACAGTGTCCTGGCGACTTTCTTGCCTCTCCGAAACCACTCCAACGGTGCACCAGACCCGCTAGGTTCAATCCATGAAGAGCGTCTTCCTGGGCCTGACCACGCTGGACGTGGTGCAGCGGGTGGGGGAGCGGCCGCCCTGGGGCGTGAAGTCCGTGGTGGAATCCACCGAGCTCACCGCCGGTGGACCCGCGGCCAATGCCGCTGTCACCGCCGCGGCCCTCTTGGGGCGTGCGACGCTGATCACCGGGCTGGGCAGCTCACCCGCCGCCCATACGGCCCGGGCCGATCTTGAGGCCCACGGGGTCACCATCATTGATCTTGCAGATCCCAGCTTCACCCTGCCGGTCAGTACCTGTGTGGTGGAGCCGGACGGCACCCGCACCGTCTTCTCCACCAGCGCGCTGCGCACCCGGTTCCAGCTCAATGACGCCGCCCATCGTGCCCTGGCCACGGCCGATGCCCTGCTGGTGGACGGGCACCACCCGGTGGCCGCCGGGATGGCGCTGGGGCTGCTGGCCGATTCGCCCTGTCTCACGGTGCTGGATGCCGGCAGCGTGAAACCCGCGGCGGAGAGCTGGCTCAGCTGGCTGGATGTGGTGGCCGGCTCCGCCGATTACGCCCAGGGACTGGGAGTTGATCTTGCAGGCGCGGTGCGCCACGTGCTGGAGCGGGGCGCCACCGCCGCGGTGATGACCGACGGTGGAGGAAAGATCCTCTGGCGGAACCCGTCGGAGCAGGGGATGGTGCAGCCCCCGTCCGTGTCCGCCGTGGACACCCTGGGAGCCGGCGACGCCTTCCACGGGGCCCTGGTGGCTCATCTGCTGCTCTCCGACGGTGACCTTGCTGCCGCGGTGGCCGCGGCCAGCCGCGTGGCCAGCCTGCGGGTGCAGCACGCCGGCGCGAGGGGTTGGCTGAACCACCTGTCCTGAGCCAGTCCGAGCCCTTGGTGTGGTGCTTCCACGGGCTCGGGCGACATGGGTTGGCCCTCGGCGGGCTCGCGCATCGTGGGGCGGCCTGAGACGCCGTCGTGCCCAGAACCGGGGTCAAAAACATAGTCCATCGGGAAACTCGGTCACGGTGGAGCCGGGGCGCCCGGGACAGGCTCCGGTGCCAGGGGGTGGCCGTAGACAGGTTCGGGCCTGGGGCGGGTGGCATGTGATGGGCTGGGGCCGTGGGTGGCCGGGGCACAAGAAACGGGCGCCGCGGCCAATGGCCACGGCGCCCGAATCCGCGTCGAACCAGAAGAGCTCAGCTCTTCCAGCTGTAGACCAGCATGGAGTACGGGGCCAGGGTCACATTGCCCGAGTACTCGAAGCCATCCTGGTCCTGCTCTTCCGCCGTGATGTCGTAGGCCTCGGCGCTGCCGAAGTGCGGCGAGTAGACGGTGGAATCGGAGTTGAACTTCAGCTCCCATCGGCCGCCGGCCGGCAGTCCGATCCGGTAGTTTCCGCGCACCTGGTCCGAACCGTTGATGACCACCACCACGTCATCATTGGTGCCGTGCTCGCGCCACCGGTGCCAGGCCATCACCTTGAAGTCGTCGTTGGTGTGGAAGATGTTCAGGCCCGGGCCGCGCAGGCCCTCGGTGTCGTCCTGCCAGTTGCGGCGCAGCTGCATCAGGTCGGCGTGCAGCTGCACGATCCCCTGGTAGTCCTCGTTCAGGTTCCAGTCCAGCGGGACCTCGTCGGTGAAGTAGCCACCCTGCAGGAACTCCTGGCCCTGGAAGACCATCGGGATGCCGGGGGCGGTGAGCGCCACCATGGTGCCCAGGGTGGCGCGCTTGGTGGCATACCAACCCTGCTGGTCAATCGGGTTCACGTCGCTGACCGCGCGCTGCTTGCCGTTGGCAACTTCGTCGTGGCTCTCGGTGAAGATCACCCGGCGGAAGGCCTCGCCGTCATAGTTGTGCGCGATGGCCTCCGAGACCTCGCCCAGGTTGCGGTCGGCGTCGTTGTAGGCACGGATGAAGCGACGCATCGGGTGCACGAACTCGGCGTCCCACTGGGCGTGGAAGGCGGCCTGCGCCCAGCCCTCGCCCACCATGTCGTCATGGCCATGCATGTCCTCGGCGATCATGATCTTGCCGGGGAACTTGTCCCGCACCTCGCGGTTGACGGCGCCCATCAGGTCGAAGCCGTCGGGCAGGTCATTGGTGAAGGCATCCTTGGAGCGGATGTAGGCGGTCATGTCCCAGCGCAGGCCGTCGGCGTGGTACTTCTCCAGCCACATCATCGCGTTGTCGCGGATGAAGCGACGCACCTCGGGCCGGCCATAGTCCGGGCGGGCATCGCCCCACGGGGTCTGCGAGCGCCAGTCGTTGTAGAAGTAGATGCCGCCCTTGCCGTTCTCGCTCCACCCGTCGAACTGCCACAGGTCCAGGTCGCTGGGGCCGAAGTGGTTGTAGACCACGTCGATGATCACGGCGATGCCGTTCTTGTGGAACTCGCGGACCAGGGTCTTCAGGCCGTCGGGCCCACCATAGGCGCTCTCGACGGCGAAGATGTGGGCCGGGTTGTAGCCCCAGGAACGATCGCCGGCGAACTCCATCACCGGCATCAGCTGCACCGCGGTGACGCCCAGCTTCTTGAAGTGGTCCATCTTGGCCAGCACGGAATCGAAGTTGCCCACCTGGTCCGCGGGGGTGTTGAAGGAGCCGACGTGCAGCTCGTAGATCACCAGCTCATTGTGCGGGGGGCAGGCGAAGGAGTCGCCCTGCCAGTCGAAGTCGTCATGGTTGTAGATGATCGAATTGCCCACCGAGTTGGTGACCTTGTGGGCGTAGGGATCCACCTTGTCCAGCTCGATGACGTTGTTGGGGTCCTGGCTGTTGACCAGGTGGTACTTGTACTCGTCGCCCACCTTCGCGCCGTCGACGGCGGCGTACCAGTAGCCGTCCTGCTCGGGTTCCAGGGGGTTGGCGTCGTTCTTCCACTCGTTGAAGCTGCCGAAGACCGAGACCTGGCTCGCGTGCGGTGCCCACACCCGGAAGGCAACGCCCCCGTCATAGGGCAGGGCGCCCATGCCATCCAGTCGAGGTTCTTGAGTCATGCGTGCTCCACCTTCCAGGATCTGGTTCTCCGCGTGCTGTGCGGCCCCCGCAAGACTAACCGGTGCCGGTCCGGTGACCCACTTCATCGAAGGCGGCCAAACATGGCGCGGACGCACAAGGTGTTAACTCTTAATCATCCATCGGCGGGATTCTGTTGTGGGATTGACCTCCCGCGTGTGAAATGTTGTCCATGTCCAAGCCATTTGGACGGCGTCACGGCGCGCGAGTGGAGCCCCGTAGGGCTGCCCCCGAGACCATTCGAGCCGTGGCGTTCCTGTTTCCGACGCGCAGCCGCCGTCGAGGCGGACCCGAGAGCCCCCTTGGAGTGATAGCCGTGCCACCCGAGCAGGGGAGCAAGTTCGCCCAGGTGCTCAGCGACGCGATCAAGGCCCGCGGGCTGAGTCTGGAACGGATCCGCCACCGGCTGGAGGAGTCGGGGGTCAGCATCAGCGTCGCCACCCTCAGCTATTGGCAGAATGGCCGGTCCCAGCCCGCGCGGGCGCAGTCCCAGAAGGTGCTGTCCGCCCTGGAGACCGTGCTGGACCTGCCGGCCAACACCCTCACCTCGCTGGCGCCGGTGGCCCACACCCGTCGCCGCTCCGGGAATGGCGCCGAGTTGCAGGTGTTGCCGCATTCCGTGGAGGACGCCCTGGAACACGCCGGGTTGAGCACGCAGGGGCTGCGCACCATCAGCACCCACGTCACGCTCTCGGTCACTGCGCAACGCGGCTATTCCTCTGAGGTGGTGCGCAAGGTGGTGCAGTGCCTGGTGCCCGGGACCCGCAGCTTTCCCGTCGTGGTGGCCGACGCCGGGCTCGCCGACGGCCGGGGGCAGGAGGTGCAGGGTCTGTCCAACTGCACCACTGGGCGGCGCTTCCATGTGCCCGAGGACAACCTGGTGCTCACCGAGATGCTGCTGCCCCGGCCGCTGCGCCAGGGTGAGCTGTTGATGCTGGAGTACCTGACCACCTTCGAGCCCGGGCCCCGTCCGGGCGAGGACACCAAGTCACTGGGGCTGGCGGTGCAGCGGATGAACGTGCTGGTGATGGAGGTGCACTTCTCCGAGCGGAACCTGCCGTCGCGGGTGGTGGCCTGCACCGGGGCCGCCCCCGAGGACCTGGCGGACGAGATCGATCTGGACGTGCCGGGCGCGGTGGACCTGCCGGTGGACGGGGGTCTGGCACAGATGGTGCACGTCGATGTGCAGCCGGGGGTGTACTTCCTGCGCTGGGAATGGTGAACCCGCGGCCCGAATTTGGTCATAGGGTGTCTGCGTGAGCCAGTACACCAGCCTTGACCTGCCCCTGATCCATGCCGGAAAGGTGCGCGAACTCTACGCGTTGCCGGCCGACGACCGGATGCTGATGGTGGCCACCGACAACATCTCCGCCTACGACTTTGTGCTCACCCCCAGCATTCCGGACAAGGGTGTGGTGCTGACCCAGCTCTCGCTGTGGTGGTTCGACCAGTTGCGGGAGTTGGTGGACAACCACGTGCTGTCCGCGGACCCGACGGGTGAACTGGGGGCCGACCGGGCCGCGGCGGTGCGCGGCCGGGCACTGGTCTGCGAGAAGCTGGAGATGGTCCCCGTCGAGTGCGTCGCCCGAGGCTACCTGACCGGCTCCGGCTGGGCCGAGTACCAGGCCAGCCGGACCGTCTGCGGGATTCCGCTGCCCGACGGGTTGCAGGACGGCTCCCGGCTGCCCGAGCCGATCTTCACCCCCGCCACCAAGGCGGAGCTGGGGGAGCACGACGAGAATGTCGACTTCGAGACCATGTGCCGCACCACCGGCGTCGAGCTGGGCAACCAGCTGCGGGACCTGACGCTGGGCATCTATGCCCGGGCCGAAGAGATCGCGCGGGAGCGGGGGATCATCCTGGCCGACACCAAGTTCGAGTTCGGCCGTCGCCCCGACGGCACCATCGTGCTGGCCGACGAGGTGCTCACCCCGGACTCCTCCCGCTTCTGGGATGCCGACGGGTGGACCCCCGGCGGGCAGTTGGCGAGCTTCGACAAGCAGTTCGTCCGGGACTGGCTGACCAAGGAGTCCGGCTGGAGCCGCAGCAATGACGCGCCGCCGCCCGCCCTGCCCGCCGACATCGTCGAGGCCACCCGGGCCCGCTACCTGGAGGCCTACGAGAAGCTCACCGGGGCGGAACTGCAGCTGGGCTGAGCGCCCTTTTGGCGAGTGATCGCAGCCTGACCCGGCTCCGAACCACTCCCGGCGCCAAAGTTGGCAGCCATTTGGGACTTTGAACGTGTCCAATCGATTTCTGTGTCCACAGGAGCGCCAACTTTGGCGCCCGGTCGGATCCTTGGACGGTTGACCGGCATCTTGAGGCGGGTGCAAAGGGCAAGAGCCCAACCACGGGGCCGAGCCTGTCGAGGCCTTGGCCTCAGCCCTTCACGCCCGGGCCAGCAAGCCCAGCCCGCCCAGCACCAACGCCACGCCGACGCCCATCAGCCAGGTGAAAGGCTCGCCCAAGACGAAGACTGCCAGCAGGTTGGCTACCATCGGCTCGGCCAGCGCCAGGGTGGCGGCGGTGGCCGCGTCAATGCTGGCCATCCCGCGCTGGTAGAGCAGATAGGCCAGGGCGGTGGCCATCACCCCGAGCCAGGCCAGCACCAGCAGGTTGCGCGGATGGCCGGCGAAGGTCAGGCTCTGCCCCAGCATGGGGGCCAGCAGGACCAGGGCAGACAGGGTGAAGATGGCGGCGGTGCTGGTCAGTCCGTCGACGCCGGCCTCGGCCACCTGCCGCCCGGCGACGGTGTAGCAGCCGAAGGCGCAGCCGGCCACCAGCGCCAGCGCCAGCCCCAGCGGCGCCGGCGGTTCGGCGCCGCCACCCACCAGCAGGGCCGCCCCGGTCAGGGCCAGACCGGTGGCCAGCGCCCAGCGCCGGGAGGGTCGCAGGCCGCGCAGGGCCCAGCTCGCCAGCCCGGCGAAGCAGGGGGAGGTGCCCAGGACCACCAGGGTGCCCACCCCCACCCCGGCCAGCGACACGGCGGCGAAGAAGGTCAGCTGGTAGAGCGCGACGCACAATCCCGCCAGCAGCAGCCAGCCGATGGTGCCGCGGCCCAGCCCGCGCAGCCGCCCGACGACGCCACGGGGGAGGGCGAACAGCAGCAGCGCTGCGGCCCCGATGCAGGAGCGCAGCCCGCCGACGGCCAGCGGGGCGGGGGAGCCGGTCAACAGCGCCTGGGAAGTGCCGGTGGTGCCCCACAGCACCGCGCCGGACAGGGCCAGGATGGCCCCGGTGAGCGGGCCGCTGCTGGTTCGGATCACGGCCGTCACCCTAGGCGCTCGCCCTCCGGGCTTGGGTGCACGTCGGCTGGCGAGACGCCCGACATCAAGTGACTTTCCTCACACTTTTTTCGCCAGAGGTCTTCCCTTCGACCCATCGGCTCTGTAAATATGAATGCTATTCATTTCGTTAGTCAGCCGGTCGACGTCGACCACCAGCGAAGGGGATCCGATGACCACACTGCAGAACTTCATCGACGGCACGTTCGTCGACGCCCACGGCAGCCAGACGATTGACCTTGTGGACCCGACCACCGCGCAGGTCGTGGCCCAGTCCCCGGTCAGCGACCGGACCGACGTCGACGCCGCCTTCGACGCCGCCCAGCGAGCCTTCCGGGCCTGGCGGCGCACCACGCCGGGCGAGCGACAGGGCATGCTGTTGCGTCTGGCCGACGCCGTGGAGGCCGCCAGCGACGAGCTCGTCGCGGCGCAGCGCCGCAACACCGGCCAGCCGGCCGAGCAGATCGCGGTGGAGGAGGTGGCCACCGGAGCCGACCACCTGCGCTTCTTCGCCGGAGCGGCCCGCCTGCTGGAGGGACGCGCCGCCGGCGAGTACTTCGGGGAGAACACCTCCTATGTCCGGCGGGAGCCGATCGGCGTCGTGGCCCAGGTGACGCCCTGGAACTATCCCCTGATGATGGCCATCTGGAAGCTGGGGCCGGCCCTGGCTGCCGGCAACACCGTGGTGCTGAAGCCGTCGGACACCACCCCCGAGTCCACCCTGGTGCTGGCCCGGCTGGCCGGTGAGATCTTCCCGGCGGGCGTGGTCAACGTCGTCCTGGGGGATGCCTCCACCGGCCAGCTGATGACCGAGCACCCCACCCCGGCGATGGTCGCCATCACCGGATCGGTCCGGGCCGGGCGGGCCGTGGCCACGAGCGCCGGCGGCCAGCTGAAGCAGACCCACCTGGAGCTGGGCGGCAAGGCCCCGGCCGTCGTCTTCGCCGACGCGGACCTGGCGCACACCGCCGAGCAGCTGGTGGCCTTCGGCACCTTCAACTCCGGCCAGGACTGCACCGCCGTCACCCGGGTGCTGGTGCAGGACAGCGCGCACGACGAGCTGGTCAAGCACCTGGTGGCCGCCGCCGAGGCCACCACCACCGGCAGCACCGACGGCAGTGAGGACTTCGGCCCGCTGAACAATGTCCGCCACTTCGACGAGGTGGTGGCCAAGCTGGGCCGGGTGCCGGAGCATGCCACCGTGCTGACCGGAGGCCAGCCCCTGGGCCGGGAGGGCTACTACCTCCCGGCCACCATCATCGACGGCCTCCAGCAGGACGACGAACTGGTGCAGGCTGAGACCTTCGCCCCGGTGCTGACCGTGCAGACCTTCACCACGGAGGAGGAGGCCATCGAGCTGGCCAATGGCGTGGACTATGCCCTGGCCTCCAGCGTGTGGACCAGTGACCACGGCACCGCGATGCGGGTCAGCCGGGAGCTGGACTTCGGCTGCGTCTGGGTGAACACCCATGTGCTGCTGGCCGCGGAGATGCCGCACGGCGGCTTCAAGCAGTCCGGCCACGGCAAGGACCTCTCGCTCTACTCCGTCGAGGAATACACCCGGGTCAAGCACGTGATGCACAACCTGGAGCGCTGAGCCCCAGACCATCCGTCCGCGCCCCGGCCGCCCGTCCGGCCGGGGCCCACCAGCAAGGAGCACTGCAATGACGCAGCTCACGCCGGTCGTCGAGGAGAAGGGGCTCAAGGCCGAGAGCCTGGGGCTGGCCGCGGTCATCGCCATCGGCCTGTCCACCGTCGCCCCCGCCTACTCCATGACCTCAAGCCTGGGGCCCACCGCCCTGGAGATCGGTACCCAGGTGCCGGCCATGCTGTTGCTCGGATTCATCCCGATGTTCCTGGTGGCCATGGCCTACAAGGAACTCAACGACGAGATGCCGGACAGTGGATCCAACTTCACCTGGTGCTCCTCGGCCTTCGGGCCGTGGGTGGGGTGGATGGGTGGCTGGGGTTTCATCGCCGCCAATGTGATCGTGCTGTCCAGCCTGGCCGGGGTGGCGGTGGACTTCTTCTATTCCTTCCTGGGCACCATCACCGGCTCCGAGGCGGTCGCCAACCTCACCAACATCACCTGGGTCAACATCGTCACCTGTCTGGCGATCATCGCCATCAGCACCTGGACGGTGCTGCGCGGCATCGAGACCACCGCGTGGGTGCAGTACGTGCTGATGGGCCTCCAGATCGGCGTGCTCCTGCTCTATGCAGCCATGGCGCTGCACAAGGCGTGGCGGGAGGGCTTCCCCCACGAGGTGCCCAGCGTCCACTGGATGAACCCCCTGGCGGCGGGCAGCTTCTCCGCCGTGGCGGCGGCCGTCAGCCTGACCATCTTCCTGTTCTGGGGCTGGGATGTCTGCCTCACCCTGAGCGAGGAGACCAAGGGTGGGGCCCGGATCGCCGGCGTCGGGGGCACGGCGTCGGCCGTGATCGGGCTGTGCATCTACCTGGTGCTGGCCTATGCCACCATCGCCTTTGCCGGGGTGGGCACCGACGAACACGGCCTGTCCAATGTGGACAACGCGGACAATGTCTTCCTGCACCTGGCCCAGCCGGTGATGGGCAAGTGGTCCTTCCTGCTGGTGCTGGCCATCTTCTCCGCCTCCACCTCATCCCTGCAGGCCACCATGAGCGGCCCCTCCCGGGCACTGTTCGCCATGTCCCACTACCGGGCCCTGCCGCCCTTCCTGCAGAAGGTGGACCTGGCCCGCGGCACCCCGTGGGCCGGCATCCTGGCCTCGGCCGTGGTCTCGGGCAGCTTCTACATCGGGATGCGGCTGGTCTCCACCAGCGTGCTCAATGACACCATCGCCACGCTGGGCATGATGGTCTGCTTCTACTACGCCCTGACCGCCTTTGCCTGCGTCTGGTACTTCCGCAAGCGGGCCCGCACGCCCAGCCAGATCCTGCTGCGGCTGGTGATGCCGGCCGTCGGCGGGCTGCTGCTGGCCGTGGTCTTCCTGCGGGTCAGCATCGACGCGATGGACCCCAACTTCGGCTCCGGCTCCCAGGTTGGTGGGATCGGTCTGGTCTTCCTGATCGGGATCGGGATCCTCGCCATGGGCGTGGTGCTGATGCTGATCACCCGCTTCATCGACCCGACGTTCTTCCGCGACGGCCTGGTCTGGAATGGCGTGGACCCGGCTGCGGAGCTGGCCGAATGAGCGCCCGGTCAATCCTCCTGATGCGCCACGGGGGCGGGTTGCAGGCCCCCCACCAGGGCCCGCAGGCCCAGCTCGAAGGCGTCGTCGGAAGCCCGACGGGTGCTGCCGGCGCGCGTCAGCCGGGCGCGAGCCGCCGCGGTGAACCGGGGCGCGGCCTCGGCCGCGGAGCCGGGTTCGAAGATGTCGGCCGGGGCGTCCAGGTCCAGGGCCGAGCCGAAGACGAAGGCCTCCACCGCGACGATCACATCCACCGCCTGTTCGGGCTGCCAGCCGGCGCGCAGCAGGCCGTCGAGCACCGCCTCATACATGGCCAGGGTGACCGGCGCGTCGGCCACCGGCTGCACCGCCATCACCGGCGCCAGCATCGGGAAGGGCGCATAGGCCTCGCGATAGGAGCGGGCCCAGGTGAGCAGCGCCTCCCGCCAACCCTGCCGGGCGAAGCAGTCCACGTCGATGGCGGTGTTGATCTGTTCCTGCATCCACATCATCACCACCGCCTTGGAACTGGCGTGGTTGTACAGCGCCGAGGCCCGCACCCCCAGCGCCCGCGCCAGGCCGTTGAGGCTGAAATTGCGGCTTCCCTGGTCCGTCACCATCCGCAGCGCCTCGGCGGTGATCCGCTCCCGGCTGAGCACCGGTGCGCTGGGGCGGCCGGGGCGTCGGGCCGGCGACGTGATCTGTTCCACCCCCTGATCCTACGAATTTCGACACACATCACAGGAGAGAACCATGACCAATGAGACGATCCAGACCGTGAATGACGCCAATCGGGCCCCCGAGCCCCTGGCGGTGGACGTTGCCGTCGTCGGTGCCGGCCCCGCCGGGCTCACCACCGCCCGTCGGCTCACCCAGGCCGGCAAGTCCGTCGTCGTGCTGGAGGCCCGGGACCGGGTGGGCGGTCGGACCTGGTCCAACCGGGTGGACGGGGCCTTCCTGGAGCTCGGCGGCCAGTGGATCTCGCCGGACCAGACCGCGCTGATCGCCCTGGTGGACGAGCTGGGGCTGGAGACCTTCCAGCGCTACCGCGAGGGCGACAATGTCTACCTGGCCCCGGACGGCACCCGCCACCTCTACCGGGGGGACATGTTCCCGGCCGGGCCCGAGGTGGAGGCCGAGATGGCCCGGATCACCGCGGAGCTGGACCGGCTGGCCGCCGGGATGGACCCGGACAAGCCGTGGGAACACCCGCAGGCCCGTGAGCTGGACACCATCTCCTTCCACCACTGGCTGCGCCAGCAGTCCGCCAATGAGGAGGCCTGCAACAACATCGGCATCTTCATCGCCGGCGGCATGCTGACCAAACCCGCCCACGCCTTCAGCACCCTGCAGGCCGTGCTGATGGCCGCCTCCGCGGGCTCCTTCTCCAACCTGGTGGATGACTGCTTTATCCTGGACCGACGGGTGGTGGGCGGCATGCAGTCGGTCTCCCTGACCATGGCCGAGCAGCTGGGCGACGTCGTGCGGCTCAACCAGCCGGTGCGCACCATCCAGTGGGATGAGCAGGGCGCGACGGTGATCAGCGACGGGCTGCGGGTGCGCGCCCGGCAGGTGGTGTTGGCGGTGCCGCCGAACCTCTACCACCGGATCAGCTATGAGCCGCCGATGCCGTGGCGCCAGCACCAGATGCACCAGCACACCTCGCTGGGCATCGTGATCAAGGTGCATGCCGTCTACTCGACGCCCTTCTGGCGCGAGGCGGGGCTGTCCGGCACCGGCTTCGGCGCCGCGGAGATCTCCCAGGAGGTCTACGACAACACCAACCACGGCGACCAGAAGGGCACCCTGGTGGGCTTCGTCTCCGACGAGCGGGCCGACGAGCTCTTCGGCCTGCCCGCGGACCAACGGCGGGAACTGATCCTGCGCTCGCTGGCCAACTACCTGGGTGAGCAGGCGCTGCACCCGGAGGTCTACTACGAAAGTGACTTCGTCAGCGAGGAATGGACTCGCGGGGCCTACGGCGCCAGCTACGATCTGGGTGGCCTCCATCGCTGGGGGCCCTACCACCACGACCCCGTGGGCCCGATCCGCTTCGCCTGCTCCGACATCGCCGGGGCCGGCTTCCAGCACGTCGACGGAGCGGTCCGGATGGGTGAGCGGGTGGCCGCCGAGATCATCGACGAGATCCAGAACTGACCAGGAGAACCAACCGTGACCACCCGATACCTCGTTGCCTGGGCCGGTGACCGGCACTGCGGCGACGCCCTGCGCCTGGGCGCCGTGCTGGCCAAGACCTTCGACGCCACCCTGGACGTGATCTACGTCGCTCGCACCGGCGGCGGCCTGGCCGCGGCCCAGGCGGGGGAGCGGGCCTTCGAGCAGGCACTGATGGCCGAGGCCAAGGCCAAGATGCGCAGGGCCGCGGCCGAACTGCCCGAGGGGCTGGATGTGCAACTGCACGTGCTGCGTTCCCCGTCGGTGGCCGCCGGGATCCTGCAGGCGGTCAAGGAGCTGGACTCGGACCTGCTGGTGATCGGCACCGGCCACGGCGGCGGGATGCCGGTGATGTCCCAGGTGGCCAGCACCATCCTGCACGCCAGCCCGGTGCCGGTGGCCCTGGCGCCGCGCGGCTATGCCAACACCAGCCATGACCGGCTGGACGAGATCGCCTGCGCCGTGGGCACCCGGGCCGGGGCGCAGGTCGTCGTCGACGACACCCTGTCGGCGGTGCTGCGCACCGGGGTGAAGCTCAAGCTGATCTCCCTGGTGGAGCTGGGCACCGACGCCAAGGCCTCGGCCGAGGCCCGGGCGGCCGCCACCGCCGCCATCGAGGCAGCACGGGACACGGTGGCCGGCCGGGCACCCGTCGAGCTGGTGGTGGCCGAGGGGCGCAATGCCACCGCGGCCATCCACTCCGTCGACTGGAACCCGAACAGCGTCGTGATGGTGGGCTCCTCCCGGCTGGCGGCCGGGCGGCAGACCTTCCTGGGCAGCATGGCTGCCCGGATGCTGGCGGCGCTGCCGGTGCCGATGATCGTGGTGCCCGCTCCCGGGCAGCATCGCTGACCCAATCGGTCCGCCAGCCGGTGACCAGCCCGTCGGTCACCGGCTCGCGGGGTAGCGCTCCCGGGCAAAGCGGTAGAGGTCACTGGCCAACTCGGAGAGCCGGTGCGCGGCATGGTGGTGCCGTTCCCAGGCGGCGTGCAGGCGGATCGTGACCGCTTCCCCCTGCTCGTCCAGCACGAGTAGTGGCACCAGCCCGAACCGGCTGTCGTCGGACAGCACGCACACGCCGCGGCCCGACGCGGCCACGGCCTGGGCCACGATCGGGGAGGAGAACTCCGCTGCCGCCGCCAGACCGACGCCGGCGGCATCCATCGCCTGGTCCAGTCGCTGCCGCGCGTGGAAGGTGGGGTTCAGCAGCAGCAGGTCCACGTCGGCCAGCTCGTGGAGCGGCACCTGGCCGCGTCCCGCCCACGGATGCCCGGGCTGCACATGCGCCAGCAACGGCAGGTCCGCGATCCGACGCCGGGCCAGGTGCGGCGGGGGTGTGCGCGGCCCGATCGCCAGGTCCACCCCCTGCCCGAAACCCTGGTAGGCCGCCAGCGCGGTGGTCTCCACCACCGACGGCAGCGGTGCGTCCGCCGGCCAGCTGGCCAGCCAGGGGGCGATCACGTCGTCCCGGGTGGTGCCGGTGGTGGCAATAGTGATCTCCTGCAGGTGCCCCGCGGCCACCTCCCGGGCCACCCGTCGCACCTCGTCCGCGGCCCGCAGCGCCACCCGTGCGGGCTCCACCATGCCGCGCCCCGCGGGGGTCAGGTGCAGCCGGCCCTCCTCGCGTCGGAAGAGCTCCATCCGCAGGCTGCGTTCCAGTTGCCGGATCTGGCGGGAGACGGCCGGCTGGCCGATCCCGAGCCGCTCCGCGCCCGCGGTCACCGTCCCTTCCTCAACCACAGCAAGGAAACAGCGCAGGGCGTGCAGGTCCATGGTATTCCTCTTCGGAATGGGAAAGATCAACAATTGGTATTGGACAGCATAGTCCCGGGGCGTGCAGGGTTCTCGGGTAGCCAGCGGTGATCGGTGACCAACCCAGCACAGCGACGTCGCCCCAGCCCGGCGCGGCCCACGAGTCACCCGCCACCCAGCCAGCCACCGTCCCGAACCCAGCCCCGGGCCCGAGGGCCGGGCCCCACCCAGATCCAGCAACCCGGAGGTAGCCATGACCCCCACCCAGCAGCCCACCGTCGAGCAGCAGCGCAAGCTGGTCACCGCCATTCCCGGCCCGAAGAGCCAGGAGTTGCACCGCCGCACCAAGGCGGCCGTCTCCGCCGGTGTCGGGATCGGCCTGCCCGTCTACATCGAGCGCGCGGGCGGCGGCATCCTGACCGACATCGACGGCAACCAGCTGATCGATCTGGGGGCGGGCATCGCCGTCACCAGCGTCGGCAATGCGGACCCGGCCGTGGTGGCCAGGGCCAGCGCCCAGCTGGAGGCCTTCACCCACACCTGCTTCATGGTCACCCCGTACGAGTCCTATGTAGCGGTCTGCGAGCAGCTCAACCGGCTCACCCCGGGCGACCACGAGAAGCGCACCGCCCTGTTCAACTCCGGCGCGGAGGCCGTCGAGAATGCCATCAAGGTGGCCCGAGTGCACACCGGCCGGGACGCCGTCGTCGTCTTCGACCACGCCTACCACGGCCGGACCAACCTGACCATGGCGCTGACTGCCAAGAGCATGCCCTACAAGCACGGCTTCGGCCCCTTCGCCGGGGAGGTCTACCGCGCCCCGATGGCCTACCCGTACCGCTGGATGGGCCAGCCCGAGACCATCACCGAGGACGCCTTCGAGGCCTTCACCCAGGCCGTGCACGCCCAGGTGGGCGAGCAGAATGTCGCGGCCGTGCTGATCGAGCCGATCCAGGGCGAGGGTGGCTTCATCGTGCCGCCCGCCGGCTGGTTGAAGAAGGTGGCCGACTGGTGCGCCGAGCACGGGATTGTGTTCATCGCCGACGAGGTGCAGACCGGTTTCTGCCGCACCGGCGACTGGTTCGCCTGCGAGGCCGAGGGCGTGGTGCCTGACCTGGTCACCACCGCCAAGGGGATCGCCGGCGGCCTGCCGCTGTCCGCCGTCACCGGCCGGGCCGAGATCATGGACGCCGTGCACGCCGGCGGTTTGGGCGGCACCTATGGCGGCAACCCGGTGGCCTGCGCCGCTGCGCTGGGCGCCATCGAGACCATGGAGAAGCAGGACCTGGCCGGCCGGGCCCGCCAGATCGGGGAGATCTTCACCCGTCGGCTGGGTGCGATGGCCGAGCGCTTCGACGTGATCGGCGAGATCCGTGGCCGGGGCGCCATGATGGCCGTCGAGCTGGTGGAGCCGGGCAGCACCCGGCCCGCGGCGGACCTGACCAAGAAGATCAACGCCGCCTGCCATGCTGAGGGCGTGGTCACGCTGACCGCCGGCACCTACGGCAATGTGCTGCGCTTCCTGCCGCCCCTGGTGATCAGCGACGATCTGCTGGAGGAGGCACTCGACGTCCTGGAGCAGGCCATCGAGGCCAGCCTGTGACCACCAGCCCGCCCGAAGGAGCCATCATGACCGACATCAACCAGACCCTGGAAGACCTGCCCCACGGGCTGTTCATCGACGGGCAGTGGCGCGCGGCCAGCGGCGGTGCCAGCTTCGACGTGCGCAACCCCGCCACCCGCCAGGTGCTCACCCAGGTGGCCGACGCCACCCCCGAGGACGGCCTGGCCGCCCTGACCGCCGCCCACCGGGCGCAGGCCGACTGGGCCCGCACCACCCCGCGGGAACGCTCGGAGCTGCTGCGCCGCGCCTATGAACTGATCATCGAGCGCACCGAACTGTTCGCCACCCTGATGACCTTGGAGATGGGCAAGACCCTGGCCGAGGCCCGGGGTGAGGTGGCCTACGGCGCCGAGTACTTCCGTTGGTTCAGCGAGGAGGCGGCCCGGATCAGCGGCGGCTACAGCCAGGCCCCGGCCGGCGGCTCCCGGTTGCTCACCATGCGCCAGCCCGTCGGGCCGGTGCTGATGATCACGCCGTGGAACTTCCCCCTGGCCATGGGAACCCGCAAGATCGGCCCCGCCATCGCCGCCGGCTGCACCATGGTGATCAAGCCCGCCGCCGAGACCCCGCTGACCATGATCGCCCTGGTGGCGCTGCTCGAGGAGGTGGGGGTTCCGGCCGGGGTGATCAACCTGGTCACCACGTCCACCTCCGGCAAGGTGATGGAGCCGCTGGTGCGGGACCCGCGGGCCCGCAAGCTGACCTTCACCGGCTCCACCGGGGTGGGCCGCACGTTGGTGGAGCAGTCCGCCGAGCAACTGCTGCGGGTCTCGATGGAGCTGGGCGGCAATGCCCCCTTCATCGTCTTCGACGACGCGGACCTCGACGCCGCCGTCGACGGCGCGATGGCCGCCAAGATGCGCAACATCGGCGAGGCCTGCACCGCCGCCAACCGCTTCTTCGTGCACGAGGCGGTGGCCGACGAGTTCACCACCAAGCTGGTGGGCCGGATGACGGCGCTGACGCTCGGCAATGGCCTGGACGACGGGGTCGACGTCGGCCCGCTGATCACGGACAAGGCCGTGGGTGAGGTCCAGGCCCTGGTGGACGACGCCGTCGCCCGCGGTGCCCGCAAGCTGTGTGGGGACCAGCCGGTGCCCGACGAGGGATCCTTCCTGGCCCCGACGGTGCTGGCCGACGTGCCGGCCGAGGCGGACATCGCCCGGCAGGAGATCTTCGGCCCGGTGGTGGCCATCCAGACCTTCACCGACGAGGACGACGTGATCCGCCGCGCCAATGACACCGAGTTCGGCCTGGCCTCCTACTTCTACTCGACCTCCCAGGCCCGCTGCCTGCGGGTGGCCGAGCGGCTGGAGTACGGCATGGTCGGCGTCAACGCCGGGGTGATTTCCAACCCGGCCGCCCCCTTCGGTGGGGTGAAGGCGTCTGGCTTCGGTCGCGAGGGCGGTGCGGAGGGAATCGCCGAATACCTGGAGACCAAGTACGTCGCCCTGCCCATCTGAGGAGCCACCGGCCAGTGCGGCCCCATACCGGGACCGCGCTGGCGGTGCCCTCCCTCGAGCAAAGGACCCCCATGAGCACTGACGCTCCTCCCACCGGCCAGCCGCCCCTGCCCGTCGACGACCTCACTCCCTCCGGGGAGGAGAAGGGCAAGTTGCTGCGCTCCCGGCACGTCACCATGATCACGCTGGGCGGCATCATCGGGGCCAGCCTGTTCGTCGGTTCCGGCAATGTGATCCGCACCGTCGGGCCGGCGGCCGTGATCTCCTACCTGATTGGCGGGCTGCTGGTCTACCTCGCCATGCGGATGTTGGGGGAGATGGCGGCGGCCCGGCCCGCCATCGGTTCCTTCATGGAATATGCGCGCGAGGGGCTGGGGGACTGGGCTGCCTACCTGGTGGGCTGGCTCTACTGGTACTTCTGGGTGGGCGTGCTGGCCTACGAGTCGGTCCTGGGTGGGCAGACCATCCACAACTGGTATCCGGTGGTGCCCCCGTGGGCCGCCTCGCTGGGGCTGCTGGCCCTGTTCGTCGGCACCAACCTGATCTCCGTGCGCACCTTTGGTGAGGTGGAGTTCTGGTTGGCCGGGATCAAGGTGGTCTCCATCACGGTCTTCCTCGTGATGGGCGTGCTGTTCGCACTGGGCCTGTGGCCGCACTCCAGCATGAGCGTGCAGAACCTGTGGGCACACGACGGCTTCGCCCCCAAGGGGGTCGGGGCGGCCCTGACCGGCGTCGCGCTGGTGATCTTCTCCTACTTCGGCACCGAGATTGCCGTGATGGCGGCCGCCGAGTCCGAGAACCCGGCCAAGGGGATCAAGCAGGCCACTTCCACCATCATCTGGCGGATCCTGCTCTTCTTCGTCGGCGCCATGCTGGTGATCACCATGATCATTCCGTGGGACGAGCTGCCGGCCCCCGTGGACGTCAGCTCCGCGCCCTTCACCCTGGTCTTCGCCAAGATCGGCATCCCCGGCGCGGCGATGATCATGCAGCTGGTGATCTTCAGCGCCGTGCTCTCGGTGTTGAACTCCGGGCTGTACTCCGCCTCCCGGATGTTCGCGGCGCTGGCCTACCAGGGTTTCGCGCCGGCGATCATGAAGAAGACCTCCCGCCACGGGGTGCCGGTGGCGGCGCTGCTGGCGTCGACGATCGGCGGCGTGGTCGCCTCAATCGTCAACTTCGCGGCTCCCGGTTCGGGCATCTTCGAGTTCATCATGAACTCCTCGGGCCTGGTGGCCCTGTTCGTCTATGTCTTCATCGCGTTGACCCAGCTGAACATGCGGCGACGGATGTCGGCCGAGCAGAAGGCGAGCCTGGCGCTGCCCGTCCCGGGCACCCCGTGGATCAACATCCTGCTGATCGGGGCCATCATCGCGATCATGGGCGTGATGATGACCACCGCCGCCGGACGCACCCAGGTCTGGGCCAGCCTGGTCTCCACCGGGGTCTTGGTGCTCTTCTGGCCGCTGGTGCGGCGACGCCTGACCAGCAACGCACGATAGGATCACGGCATGGCCCGTGTAGTCGTTGATGTGATGCCCAAGCCCGAGATCCTTGACCCCCAGGGCAAGGCCGTGACCGGTGCGCTGAACCGCCTTGGATACACCGGATTCACGGTGCGCCAGGGCAAGCGGTTCGAGATCGAGGTGGACGGTGAACTCACCGACGACCGCCTCGGCCAGATCCGCGACGCTGCCGAGAAGCTGCTTGCCAACACCGTGATCGAGCAGTTCGAGGTGCACGTCGAGGGCCAGAACTGATGGCCACGATTGGTGTGGTGACCTTTCCCGGGTCACTGGACGACCACGACGCGATCCGCGCCGTCGAGATCGCGGGGGCCACCCCGGTGCCCCTGTGGCACGCGTCCGACTCCCTGGCGGGGGTCGACGCCGTGGTGCTGCCCGGCGGCTTCAGCTACGGGGACTACCTGCGCTGCGGCGCGATCGCCCGCTTCTCCCCGGTGATGGACTCGGTGATCGCGGCGGCCAACAAGGGGATGCCCACCCTGGGCATCTGCAATGGCTTCCAGGTGCTGTGCGAGAGTCACCTGCTGCCCGGCGCGATGATCCGCAATGAGCAGCGCCACTTTGTCTGCAAGGACCAGCGGCTGCGGGTGGAGACCAATGACACCACCTGGACCTGCGACTTTGCGCCCGGCGAGGAGATCACCATCGTCCTCAAGAATGGCGAGGGGAACTACCAGGCCAGCCCGGAGACCCTGAAGATGCTGGAGGACAACAACCAGGTGGTCTTCCGCTACATCGACGGCAATCCCAATGGCTCCAACCATGACATCGCCGGGATCACCAATGAGCGCGGCAATGTCGTCGGCCTGATGCCGCACCCCGAGCACAACATGGAGGAGCTGACCGGGCCCAGCCTGGACGGCCGGAAGTTCTTCAGCTCCGTGCTGCGCTTCCTGGAGTCGCGCGCCTGAACCCGACGCAGGCACGGGCCTCGACAGGCTCGGCCGCCGTGGCGGCGTACCAGCCCAGCCCAGCCCCGGTCCCCGAGCCCGTCGAGGGGCACCCGGAGGGTGCGTTTCCAAGCCCAGCAGGAGCACACGGAAAGGCCCGGACCATCAGGTCCGGGCCTTTCGCGTACTCAGGCGGGGGTCACTTGCGGCCGCGACCCTTCTGGTAGACCTGCACCACCGTCGGGCGGGGCAGGGTGTTGTTGTAGTCCGGGAACTGGCTGACCTGCTTCTCCCAGGTGCCGTCCTCGCCCGGGTGCTGGACGGAGACGAAGACCGTCTTGTCCTGGTCCCGGATGATCGGGCCGCAGGTCTCGGCGTCGCGCGGGACGGAGAGGAACTGCTGCACCCGGCCGCGGTCGCTGCCCTTCAGGGTGACCTTGAACAGGCCGTCGTTGTAGCCGATGCCGTCGGGGGCGCCGTCGGTGGAGATCCACAGGTTGCCCACCGAGTCGAAGGCCAGGTTGTCCGGGCAGGAGATCGGCGAGACGTGCTCGCGCGGGTAGCCGGCAAAGTAGGTGTTCTCGTCGGTGGCCGGATCGCCACAGACCAGCAGCAGGCTCCAGGCGAACCGGGTCGACGACTGGCTGCCCAGCTCGTCGATCTCGATCACATGGCCGTCGCGGTTCTGGGTGCGCGGGTTGGCCTCATCGGGCCCGGCCTTGCCTTCCTTGCCCCGGTCGGAGTTGTTGGTGCAGGCGACGTAGACCCGGCCGGTCTTCAGCGAGGGCTCGACGTCCTCACACCGGTCCATCTTGGTGGCGCCCAGCTTGTCGGCGGCCAGACGGGTGTAGACCAGCACTTCCTCCAGGCTCATGCCCTCGACCATGGACTTGCCGTTCTTGGTCAGTGGCAGCCAGCGGCCCGTGCCGTCGAAGTACTCATCGCTGGGCAGGGTGGCCTTGCCGTCGATCTCGCTGGCCGGAGAGTTGCCGGTGAACTTGGCCACGTACAGGTCGCCCTCCTCCAGCAGGGTCATGTTGTGGCGACGGTCATTGGCCCGGTACTTGCGCTTGGACACGAACTTGTACAGGTAGTCGAACTTCTCGTCGTCGCCGGAGTAGGCCACCACATGGCCGTCCTCACCGACGATCACATTGGCGCCCTCGTGCTTGAACCGGCCCAGGGCGGTGTGCTTGCGCGGGGCGGCCTTCGGGTCGAAGGGGTCCACCTCCACGATCCAGCCGAACCGGTTGGCCTCGTTCTCGAAGCCCTCGTTGCGGGTGTCGAAGCGCGGGTCGGTGTGCTCCCAGCCGCGCACGGACTCCTTGTCGGTGATGCCGTAGCGCTTGTTCTGCGGCAGGTCCTTCTTGCCCACGAAGTAGGAGTGGTAGTTCTCCTCACCGGACAGCAGGGTGCCCCACGGGGTCAGGCCACCGGAGCAGTTGCCCAGGGTGCCCAGCACCTTGGTGCCCGAGGGATCGGCCTTGGTCTTCAGCAGCTCGGACCCGGCGGCCGGCCCGGTCACCCGGTAGGGGGTGTCGATCACGATGCGACGGTTCAGCTTGCCGCCCTTCACGTAGTTGTACGGCGCGTTGCGGTTCTTGCGCTCCAGCTCCACCACGGTCAGGCCGTGGTTGATCATCCCGATCTCCCGCTTCTGCTCGATCGGCATGTCCGTCGGGAACATGATGTTCTCATTGGTGTACTCGTGGTTCACGAACATCACCGCGCGACGGCCCTCGCTGCCCGGGATCTCGATGATCTCGGTGTAGTCGTTGTTGTAGCCGAACTGCTTGCGGGCGGCGGCAGCGGTCTGCTTCTTCGGGTCGAAGGCGGGGGAGTCGGCGAACAGCGGGTCACCCCAACGGATGATCGGCTTCCAGGCGTAGCCCTCGGGGACGGTGAATTCGTCGGTCTCGAAGTGCACCGGGTTGATCGCGTCGAAGACCAGACGGCTGCCCCGCGTGCCGCGGCCCCGCCCGGCGGGCAGCGCCTTCTCGGCCACCGGCGCGGCAGCCGCGTCCAGCTGCGAGGCGCCGAACAGCGCCACCGCGCCGGCGGTGCCACCCAGCACGGCGCGCCGGGAGACTGCCGAGGAGGCGATGTCACGGAAGTAGTCATTGGAGGTGGTGTTGCACACCTCACCCAGGCACTGGTTGTCGCACTTGAGCTGGCAGGTGACGGCGGAGCGCTTGCCGCGCACGTGGCCGATCATGGGCAGGAGCCGCTTCGAGTCCATGGATTGGGTACCTTTCGCGTCGGCTCACGATGAGCCGGGGTCAGTGGGATGCGGTCCCGAGACAACCAGTTGCGGGTTGAATCGGGTCAACCGATGGTTGAACGGTGCATGAACTTGGGTCTTTGGCATCGCCGATCAGGTGGCTCACCGCTCTGGCAGACATGGACAGCTGTCCTGTGGAACTTTGCGTTGTGACTTCACGACACAAAGTTCCACGGGACAGCTGTCCAAGACTTTGCGGACCGAACCAACCCCCTCAGGCGCGTCGGATCCGGCTGGCCAGGGCCTCGTCGGCGCGCACCTCGGGCAGCAGCGCGGCCCCATCCAGGCCGGTTCCCCGAGGCGGCAGCAGCCGCGCGCCCGGATGCCTGGCCAGGAGGGCGTCGGTGAAGCTCTGCATTACCTCGGGGCTGCTGAAGACCTTGCCGACGGTGCTGACGGCGGGGTCGGGGCGCTCGGCCTGGCCCACCCGCTCCAGCCCCGCGCAGGCGCTGAGGGCCAACTCCTGGCCGGCCCCGGTCAGGATCGCACGGCACACCTCGTCGCCCTGGGCAGCCAGCTCCCCGACGGTGCGGGACCACGCCGCAATCCGGCTCACCCGGTGCTCGTCGCCCTGCAGGATCATGTAGGCGCCCTCCAGATCGCCGAACTCGACCTTGGCCAGGGGAGTCAGGGCGGTGGCCGGGCCCCGGCCGTCGTGCGCCCGCATCACCGCATCCAGCGCGGCCCGGCCAATCCAGTAGCCGGAGCCCGCGTCGCCAATCAAGTTGCCCCAGCCGTCCACCCGGGCCACCGCGCGCTCCCCGACGGCCAGGGTCACCACGCCGGTGCCGGCGGCGGTGACCACGCCCGGCACATTGCCCAGGGCGCCCAGGTAGCTGGTGGTGGAGTCGTGCGCCAGGTGCACCTGCCCAAAACCACCCTCGCCGACCAGGCCCAGCAGGGCGTCGGCCTGCATGTCGTCGGTCAGGCCGGAACTCCCGACGGCCAGCACCTCGGCCCGACGCGGGGCGGCCGCCACGGCCGCCAGGGCAATCCGGGCCAGCTGGGGAAGCACCGGCCGGTCGGTCAGCACCCCGTCGAACTCCTGGCTGTGCAGGACCATGCCCGCATGGGTGAGCTGGGCGCGGGCACCGGTCTGGCCGGCATCCATCGCGAGCACGGCCGGGGTGGTTGTGGACGTCGTCGTCATCCCCCCAGACTATGACAGCCGGGTGGGGGTCGGCTGCGCCGGTGCTGAAGATGCGCCGCACCCCTGAACGCCGCAAGATCTTCGGTGCTTGATTCGCCGCGCCGGTGATGTGAGGCTGAAGGACGTGAGCAACACCAACATCACCCGGGACGAGGCTGCCGTGCGCAGCGCGGGCCTGCGGCTCGAGACCTATCACACCACCGTCGACCTGCGGCAGGCCCCGGATCAGGGCCAGCCACGCTACCCGGTGCACACCGTCGTGGTGCTGGAGGCCAGCATCACCGAGACCTTCCTGGACTTCCTCGACGGCGAGGTGCACCGCCTACTGGTCAACGGTGAGCGTCAGCCGGTGCGCTACGACGGCGCCCGGATCCCGCTGACGCTGGAGGCCGGCCGCAATGTGGTGGAGGTGCACGCCGAGGCCAGCTACTCCCGCTCCGGCCAGGGCCTGCATCGCTTCGTCGACCCGATCGACCAGCAGACCTACCTCTACACCCAGTTCGAGCCGGCCGACGCCCGCCGCGTCTTCCCCAACTTCGAGCAGCCCGACCTGAAGGCCGCCCACCACATCTCCGTCCTGGCCCCCGACGGTTGGCTGGTGCGTTCCAACCAGCCCCGGGTGGGCGGCGGGCCGGTCAAGAACGAGGCCGGGGAACTGGACGGCGTGCGGCATGCCTTCGGGCCCACCCCGCCACTGTCCACCTACCTGACCTGCATCATCGCCGGGCCCTGGCACCAGACCTCCTCCCACTGGCGCTCCGGCGACGGCCTGGAGGTGGAGCTGGGGGCCCTGTGCCGGCAGAGCCTGGTGCCGCATTTCGACGCCGACAAGGTCTTCGAGCTGACCAAACAGGGGCTGGACTTCTACCACCACGCCTTCGGCTACCCGTACCCGTGGGGCAAGTACGACCAGGTCTTCGTGCCCGAATACAACCTGGGCGCCATGGAGAATCCCGGTCTGGTCACCTTCACCGAGAGCTACATCCACCGCTCCGCCGCCACCCGGGCGCAGTACCAGGGCCGGGCCAACACCATCCTGCATGAGATGGCGCACATGTGGTTCGGGGACCTGGTCACCCCGGCCTGGTGGGACGACCTGTGGTTGAAGGAGTCCTTCGCCGAATTCATGGGTGCTCACGTCAGCGTCCAGGCCACGGAGTTTCGCGACGCCTGGGTGGCCTTCGCCGGACGGCGCAAGGCATGGGCCTATGCCCAGGACCAACTGCCCACCACCCATCCGATCGTGGCCGACATCGGGGACGTCGAGGCGGCCAAGCAGAACTTCGACGGGATCACCTACGCCAAGGGCGCGGCCGTCCTCAAGCAGCTGGTGGCCCACGTGGGGGTGAGCTCCTTCTTCGCGGGGTCGCGTGCCTATTTCCAGGCCCATGCCTTCGGTTCGGCGCGGCTGGCCGATCTGCTGACCGCCCTGGAGCAGTCCTCCGGCCGGGACCTCGACAGCTGGTCCCGAGCCTGGCTGCAGACCGCGGGGCCGGACACCCTCAGCCCCGTGCTGGAACTGGCCGAGGGTCGGATCAACCGGTTGGGGATCCGCCAGGAATCCGTCGACGCCCGGGACGGCTCGCCCGTCGGCCGGCCCCACACGCTGAAGGTGGGCCTCTACCGGCTGGGCGACGGCCGGCTGGAACGCACCGAGTCCTTCGACGTCGAGCTGGCGGGCGACGAACTGACCTGGCTGGCCGACCCCGTCGGGCAGGACGCGCCGGACCTGGTCCTGGTCAACGACGAGGATCTCACCTACGCCAAGATCGGGCTGGATGAGCGCTCCCTGGAGACCGTCCGGGAGCACCTGTGCGAGTTGTCCGATCCGCTGGCCCGCGCCCTGGTCTGGTCGGCCCTGTGGAACATGACCCGCGATGCCCAGCTGCCGGTGGCCCACTACGTGGCGGCGGTGCTGCGCCACGGCGCGGCCGAGACCGACGTCGCCACCCTCAGCTCGCTGCTGACCAACCTGGATTTTGCGATCAACCACTACCTGCCCGCGGCCAGCCGGAATGCCGCCGCCGAGCAGGCCGCGGGGGCGCTGTGGGAGCTGCTGCAGGACAGTGCTTCCGGCAGCGACGCCCAGATCGTGCTGGCCCGGGCGCTGGCCGGTCTTGCCGTGCGGGCCCGGACTGTGGCCCCTCAGCTGGCCGGGCTGTTGGACGGCAGCGTCGTGCTGGACGGCCTGGAGCTGGGGCCGGAGCTGCGCTGGCTGTTTGCCCGCGCGCTGGTGGCGCAGCGGGTCTGGGGGCCGGATGAGCTGGCCGTCGAGCTGGAGCGTGACCCGTCGGCCGACGGCGTGACCGCTCACCGCGAGGCCATGGCCTCCCGCCCCGTCGCCCAGGTCAAGCAGGAGGTGTGGCGGGAGCTGCACACCCCGCTGGCGCTCAGCAATGACCACGTCGATGCGCTGGTGGCCGGTTTCAGCACACCCGGGCAGGAGGAGCTGGGGGAGCAGTCCTCGGCCGGCTACTTCGACGGGCTGACAACGGTCTGGGCCGAGCACGCCATCGAGATCGCCCAGCGACTGGTGAACGGTTTGTTCCCCTCCGGCCCGGACACCGTGGAGCGCGCCGAATCCTGGCTGGCCGACAATCCCGGGGCCCCGGCGGCGCTTCGTCGGTTGGTGGTGGAGGGCACGGACAATGCCCGTCGGGCCCGGAAGGCGCAGGAGTTCAACTCCTGAGTCCCTCCCGGCCTTTTGGACAGATGAACTGACCGCATTCAGCGCCGTTGTCGGTGCCAGATGCGGTCAGTACATCTGACCCACTGTTTCGGCGGCACCGACGGTCCATGTGCTCGGGGTTCAGACGCCCGGTGACCGTCCGGGTCGGGGACGTTGACGGTCCCGAGCCCGTCGCGGGATTGCGGTGTGGTGCCCGACCCCGGCCGCTGCCGGGTCGGACCACAGTCCTAGAGTTGGGCCGGGTACCGACGATGGTGCCCGGCCCCACCGCGTCGTGTTTGCCCCGTCGTGCTTCCCCGGCGTCTCGACGGCATGGTCGCGGCGGCCCACCACTCCCGTGAGGCACAGCCATGAGTACCACCCTCGACGCGGACCTCCCCGTCGATCTGCCACCCACCTCGCTCGACGAGCAGACCATCACCCAGGAGCGCAAGCTCAAGCCGAAGCAGCTGGTGATCTGGGGCGGCATCGCCCTGCTGGGTGCCGTCGCCTGGGCCAGCATCGCCCTGGCCCGCAAGGAATCCATCAACGGCATCTGGTTCGTCTTCGCCGCGGTCTGCAGCTACCTGATTGCCTACCGCTTCTACGCCACCTTCATCGAGAAGGTGCTGGTCAAGCCCGACGACACCCGCGCCACGCCGGCGGAGTACGCCTACAACGGCCACGACTTCGTCCCCACGGACCGTCGGATCCTCTACGGCCACCATTTCGCCGCCATCGCCGGCGCCGGCCCGCTGGTCGGCCCCATCCTGGCCGCCCAGATGGGCTACCTGCCGGGCACCATCTGGATCATCGTCGGCGTGATCGTGGCCGGCGCGGTGCAGGACTACCTGGTGCTGTTCATCTCCATGCGTCGCGGCGGCCGGTCCCTGGGCCAGATGGCCAAGGACGAGCTGGGCACCATCGGCGGCACCGCCGCTCTGCTGGCCACCCTGAGCATCATGCTGATGATCGTCGCCATCCTCGCCCTGGTGGTGGTGAACTCCCTGGGCGACAGCCCGTGGGGCGTCTTCAGCGTCGGCATGACCATCCCGATCGCCCTGTTCATGGGCGTCTACCTGCGCTATCTGCGGCCCGGCCGGGTGATGGAGGTCTCCGTCATCGGCTGCCTCATGCTGCTGGCCGCGATCATCGGCGGGGGCTACGTCTCCCGGACCGGCTGGGGTCAGGCCTGGTTCCACCTGGACAAGCCCACCGTGGCGTGGTGCCTGATCATCTACGGCTTCATCGCCGCCATCCTGCCGGTCTGGCTGCTGCTGGCCCCGCGCGACTACCTGTCCACCTTCATGAAGGTGGGTGTGATTGCGATGCTGGCCATCGCCATCGTGTTCGTGCAGCCGCAGATCACCGTGCCCGCCATCAGCGAGTACGCGTCGCGCTCCGATGGCCCTGTGTTCACCGGTTCGCTGTTCCCCTTCCTGTTCGTCACCATCGCCTGCGGTGCGTTGAGCGGTTTCCACGCGATGATCGCGTCGGGCACCACCCCGAAGATGGTGGAGAAGGAGCGCCAGACCCGGCTGATCGGCTACGGCGGCATGCTGATGGAGTCCTTCGTCGCCATCATGGCGCTGGTGGCCGCCGTCAGCATTGACCGGGGGATCTACTTCGCCATGAACTCCGCGGCAGGTGCCACCCACGGCACCGTCGAGGGCGCGGTGCAGTACGTCAACTCGCTGGGCCTGACCGGGGTGCACGTCGACGCCGCGACGCTGACCGAGACCGCGAAGAATGTCGGCGAGCAGTCGATCGTCTCCCGCACGGGTGGCGCCCCGACGCTGGCCGTCGGGCTGGCGCACATCATGCACCAGGTCTTCGGCGGGCCGGCGATGATGAGCTTCTGGTACCACTTCGCCATCATGTTCGAGGCGCTGTTCATCCTGACCAGCGTCGACGCCGGCACCCGCGTGGCCCGCTTCATGCTGGCCGACGCGCTGGGCAACTTCCACGCCCGCTTCCGGGACCCGAGCTGGAAGATCGGCGCCTGGCTCACGACGGCCGTGATGGTGGCCGGCTGGGGCTCGATCCTGATCATGGGCGTGACCGACCCGCTGGGCGGCATCAACACCCTGTTCCCGCTGTTCGGCATCGCCAACCAGTTGCTGGCTGCGCTGGCGTTGAGCATCTGCGCCGTAGTCTTCGCCCGCAAGGGGGCCCGCCATGCGCTGTGGATCATCGTCATCCCGTGGCTCTTCACCGCCGTGATCACCGTCTACGGTTCCTACCTCAAGATCTTCAGCAGCAACCCGAAGGTGGGCTACTTCGCCAACCACAAGCTCTACGCCGACGCCATCAAGGCCGGCAAGACCGAGCTGGGTGCCGCCAAGAACCTGGACCAGATGAATGCCGTCAGCTTCAACACCATGGTGCAGGGCAGCCTCTCGGTGCTCTTCGTGGTGTGCACGCTGATCGTCTTCGCCTTCGCGGCGGTCCGCACCGTCCAGGCGCTGCAGGCTGGCGGCGGGGTCTCCTCGGAGGATCCGGCCCTGCCGGCGCAGCTCTACGCCCCGGCCGGTCTGGGTGCGAGCAAGGCGGAGAAGGCACTGGAGAAGCAGTGGGATGAGTTCTACGCCACCCACCCCGACGCCCACCTGGTGCGAACGGGGCACTGATGCGCGACGGCTTGAACCCCGCCCCAGCCCCCGCGCTTGTCGAGGGGTCCGGGGCGGGTCATGAGGTGGTGGCCTCGACAGGCTCGGCCGCCGTGGCCGGGTCTGTGCCCCCGGGCTCGACCTCGCTCCCCCCGGGCTCGACCTCGCTCCCCACGGGCTCGACCCCGATCCCCGAGCCCGTCGAGGGGTCTTTGGCTGACCGGGAGTTGCAGCTGTCAGGTCTGACCGGGCGGTGGCGTCGCCTCACCCGGTTCGCCAACGGCGTGCTCGGCGCCGACAAGTACGAGCGCTACCTGGACTGGCACCGCACCACCCGCCAATCCGGGGAGCCGCTGGACCGCAAGTCCTTCTGGCGGCACGAGTACCACCGCCAGGAGCACAACCCGGGCAGCCGCTGCTGCTGAGTCGAAGCGTGGCGGGAGCAACCTTCCGTGATGCCAGAACAACGATCGCGCCTCGCATCCACCCGGATGCGGGGCGCGGTGCGTTCCGGGTGGGCTGGGTTGGGGCGCGGTGCCTCCGGGGCTACGGCCACAGGGCCAATCCATTGGAACTGTCCAGCGGAGCGTGGAGAACCTGCGTCGGTGGCTTCCTGGTGGTGTGCATCCCAATCCCGCCGGAACCTGTCCTTGGACGGCGGCGTGGGTCGCACCCACTCCGCGACGGTGGCTGAACTCGTCGGGGCCACCCACCTGCTTGCTCCGGCTGGATGCTTGCTTCGGGTTCGCGTCGCTCCGGCCCGTTGCACCCGATAGATTGGGTCCGTGGCCGACACCGTAGAAAATGCCGTCAACACTCCCGACGTCCAGCAGCCGTGGGCTGAGCTGGGGCTGAAGCAGGACGAGTACGACTCGATCCGGCAGATCCTCGGCCGGCGCCCCACAGGCGCCGAGCTGGCGATGTACTCGGTGATGTGGAGCGAGCACTGCTCGTACAAGTCCTCCAAGGTGCACCTGAAGCGCTTCGGCGTGCTGGAGCAGACCACCCCGCGTGGCCCGCTGCTGGCCGGCATCGGCGACAATGCCGGTGCGGTGGACATCGGCCAGGGCTACGCCGTCACCTTCAAGGCGGAGAGCCACAACCACCCGTCGTACGTGGAGCCCTACCAGGGCGCCGCCACCGGCGTCGGCGGCATCGTGCGTGACATCCTCGCCATGGGCGCCCGCCCGATCGGCGTGATGGACCCGCTGCGCTTCGGCCCGCTGGACGCCCCCGACACCAAGCGCGTGCTGCCCGGCATCGTCTCCGGGGTCGGCGGTTACGGCAACTGCCTGGGCCTGCCGAACATCGGCGGCGAGGTGGTCTTCGACAAGACCTACTACGGCAACCCGCTGGTCAATGCCCTGTGCGTCGGGCTGATGCGCCACGAGGACCTGAAGCGGGCCCAGGCCACGGGTGCCGGCAACAAGGTGATCATGTACGGCGCGGCCACCGGCGGCGACGGCATCGGCGGCGCCTCCATCCTGGCGTCGGAGACCTTTGACGCCGACGGCCCGGTCAAGCGCCCCTCGGTGCAGGTGGGCGACCCCTTCATGGAGAAGCTGCTGATCGAGTGCACCCTGGAGCTCTTCCAGGCCGACGTGATCAACGGTCTGCAGGACTTCGGCGCCGCCGGCATCTCCTGCGCCACCAGCGAGCTGGCCAGCGCCGGCTCCGGCGGCATGAACGTGGAGCTCGACGTGGTGCCGCTGCGCGACCCGTCGCTCAGCCCCGAAGAGATCCTGATGAGCGAGTCCCAGGAACGCATGATGGCCGTGGTGGAGCCCGGCAAGGTGGAGCGTTTCATGGAGATCTGCGCCAAGTGGGATGTGCTGGCCACCGTGGTGGGTGAGGTCACCGACGGCGACCGGCTGATCATCACCTGGCATGGCGAGACCATCGTCGACGTGGACCCCCGCACGGTTGCCCATGAGGGGCCCACCTACAACCGGCCGATCGCCCGGCCGGAGTGGATCGACCAGGTCAACACCGACGACGCGAATGCACTGGAGCGCGCAAGGACCGGCGAGGAGCTGGCCGAGACCCTGAAGAAGATGGTCGCCAGCCCGAATCTGTGCGACAAGTCCTGGGTGACCAGCCAGTATGACCGCTATGTCCGCGGCAACTCGGTGCTGGCGCAGCCGGAGGACGCCGGCATGCTGCGGATCGACGAGAAGACCAACTTGGGGATCAGCCTGGCCACCGACTGCAATGGCCGCTTCGCCTACCTCAACCCCTACCAGGGGGCGCAGCTGGCGCTGTGCGAGAGCTACCGCAATGTGGCCGTCGGCGGTGCCGAACCCGTGGCCATCACCGACTGCCTGAACTTCGGCTCCCCGGAGGACCCCGAGGTGATGTGGCAGTTCCAGGAGGCCATCAAGGGCCTGGTGGACGGCTGCCAGGAGCTGGGCACCCCGGTGACCGGCGGCAATGTCAGCTTCTACAACCAGACCGACGGCACCAACATCCTGCCCACCCCGGTGGTTGGCATGCTGGGCGTGATCGACGACGTGACCAAGCGCATCCCGATGGGCTTCAGCCACGCCGGCGACGGGGTCTTCCTGCTGGGCACCACCAAGGAGGAGATGAGCGGCTCGGTCTGGGCCCAGGTGATGCACGACGATCACCTGGGCGGCCAACCCCCGGCCGTCGACTTCGCCGCGGAGAAGGCCCTGGCCGCGGTGATGATTGCCGCCAGCAAGGAAGGCCTGCTGACCAGCGCCCATGACCTGGCCGACGGTGGTCTGGCCCAGGCCCTGGTGGAAAGCGCCCTGCGCAAGAACCTGGGCGTCGCGCTCACCCTGCCCGACGGTGACCCCTGCGTGCAGCTGTTCAGCGAGTCCGCCGCCCGGGCGATCGTCAGCCTCCCGGCGGGTTCCCTGCCCCGCTTCCAGCAGCTGTGCGCCGAGCACGACCTGCCGCTCTTCCGTCTGGGCGAGGTCACCGAGGCGCCCGAGCTGGAGATCCAGGGCCTGTTCACCCTGGGTCTGGACGAGCTGCGGGAGGCCTGGACGGCCACCATCCCGTCGGTGATGAACGCCTGACCCTCTTGGTCTAGGGGCCGAACAGAAGTGGGGGGGGGGGGGGGGGGAGGGGGGGGGGGGGGGGACGCGCCACCACACCCCCGCCCC
>NZ_JBCDMW010000041.1:0-1245 GCF_038433155.1 Luteococcus sp. H101 | reverse complement strand
GCCTGACCCTCTTGGTCTAGGGGCCGAACAGAAGTGTGGATGGTACCCACCGCAGTCGGTGGGTACCATCCACACTTCTAGCAGTCTCCTAGCTGGGCCAGAGGTCAGACCCTTGGCAATTCGGGCAGGGATGGGCATCGGTGGGCTGACCTGTCCTCAGCAGCATTCGATTGACCTGAGCCGCCACCTCACAGGGCCGGTTCCAGCAGTCGTGGTGGCCGTAGCGCAGGGTGGGCAGGCCTTCAAGCAGGGACTCATTGTCCCGGTACATGTCCCGGAAGGTGGAGGCGCTGTCGAGATGCCCCACTTTGCCGTCAAGCTCCACCAGAGCTGCGTCATAGCGCACGTCATGCCGCTTGTGCTGGCGGCGGTACTGACGTTTGCCCCGCGGTAGCCCGTGGGCCCGTTCGACCGCAGTGGCGTAACGGTGCTCCAGCGTGGACTCAAGGCCCTGGGCATCCTGTAGCAGCTCCACCAGGAGTGGCCGCAGCTGACGCCCACCGGGTAGCCGTGGGCGCTTCTGCAGCTCTTGTTGGAGGCGTTCGGGCGTGGTCAGCCGCATCCGCAAGGCCTCTGTGACCCACTGCACCGCCTTGTCCGGTTCGGCGCCGCACAGATCCAGAACCGTCCACTCCACCGGGGTGGCGGGCAAACGGCCCCGGGAGCGTGGCAGGTCCCGGCGACGGACATGCCGACAGCCGGGTGCCGGCACCCGTCGGGTGCTGAGGGGCACGAACACGGTGATGTCTCGGCCGGGCTCTTCGCAGATCCCGTGTCGGTGCCCCGCAGCGTGCTCTCCCAGCATGGACCCATCCCCGGCGGCCAGGATCCCAGACCAGGCGCGTCCCTCGAAGTCAAGGACCCCTGGTACGTCCGTGAAGATGCCATCCGTGATGCGTCGCCAGCGCCCCGTGTCCACCAGACGCTGGAGCGAACGTTCCGGGAGGAAGATCAAGGCCTGCTCCCGGCTGATCACCCCGCCCTGGGCACGGAGCAGACCCGCCATTTCCACGGAGGGGTCGATTCTGCGGTGCATGCCCCCACTGTTGCCGCCCGGGGCTGCTTGGGCGAGGGTCCAGAAACCGCCTGTGGACAATTCCCAGGAGTCCGGAATCTGTGGAAAACCCGGCCCTGGGAGGTTGATCATGACACCCGACAAGAAGTGTGGATGGTACCCACCGACTGCGGTGGGTACCATCTACACTTCTTTGGTCAGGCCACTGGTTTTCCTTCGGACCAGTTGCT
>NZ_JBCDMW010000040.1:0-10962 GCF_038433155.1 Luteococcus sp. H101 | reverse complement strand
GTGTGATTCACCCCCCATGTTTCGTGTTCCCCCCCCCCCCACTTCTTTGGTCAGGCCACTGGTTTTCCTTCGGACCAGTTGCTGATCTGTCAGATCACGTCGGCGATCGCCTCGCACACGTAGTCGATGTTGGAGTCGTTCAGGGCGGCGACGCAGATCCGGCCCTTGTCCGTGCCGTAGACGCCCCACTTCTCCCGCAACTGGACCATCTGCTCCTTGCTCAGGCCGGTGTAGCTGAACATGCCGGCCTGCTCCGCGATGAAGCCCATGTCCTTCTTGCCATTGGCGGCGGTGACCCCGGCGGCGGCCAGGCCGTCCACCAGCCGACGGCGCATCTCCTTGATCCGTTCGCGCATCCCGGCCAGTTCCTCGGTCCACTGGGTGCGCAGCGCGTGGTCGGACAGGACCGCGGCCACCACGGTGGCGCCGTGGGTGGGGGAGGAAGAGACCATGGTGCGGATCAGCACCTTGAGCTGGCTGAGCACCCGGGCGGCCTCGTCGGCGTCGGTGCAGGTGACCTGGAGCGCGCCGATCCGCTCGCCGTAGAGGCTGAGGTTCTTGGCGAAGCTGACGGTGTTCACGACGGGCTTGCCGGTGGCGACGAACTTCTTGATCGCCTTGACGTCTTGCTCCGGGCCCTCGGCGAAGCCCTGGTAGGCCATGTCCACCAGCGGGATCAGCTCGCCGTCGGTGACCACCTGCACCACCTGGTCCCACTGCTCGTCGCTCAGGTCATAGCCGGTGGGGTTGTGGCAGCAGGCGTGCAGCACCACCACGGTGCCCTTGTCCGCGGCGCGCAGGTCTGCCAGCATCCCGTCGAAGTCCAGGCCATCGCGCTCGGCGGCCTTGTAGCGGTAGGTGCCCACCTCGAAGCCGGAGCGGGTGAAGACGGCCTGGTGGTTCTCCCACGACGGGTCGGAGAGCAGCAGCGTGCCATTGCCCAGCGGGCGCAGGAAGTCGCCGGCCACGCGCAGCGCGCCGGTGCCGGACAGCGTCTGCACCGTGACCAGCCGGTTCTCGGCAATCTCGGCGGCATCGGCGCCGTGCACCAGCTTGGCCACCTCGGTGGTGAAGGCCTTCAGGCCGTCGATCGGCAGGTAGCCGCGCGGCTTGGGATTCTGCCCAAGCTGCTGCTCCACGGTGCGCACGCACTCCAGCACCGGCAGCTTGCCGTTGGCGTCCTGGTACACGCCGACGCCCAGGTTCACCTTCTTGGGGTTCTGGTCTGCCAGGAAGGCCTCGGTGAGGCCGAGGATCGGGTCACGGGGTGCCATTTCGACGGCGGAGAAGACGCTCATGGTCTGGGCCTTTCGGGTCACGGACTGATACGGCTCATCCTTCCATGCGGGACGCCGCTTGGGCAGGGGGTCCGACGACTGGTGGGAGGCGGTCCCGGGGAGAGCCCGGTCCGTTGCCCGGCCGATCTGCCGCAACCGGGGCCAGGGGTCACGACGGCGTGGCACAGTGACCCGCATGACCATCCACCAGCTCCCGGCCCTGGAGCTGGCCGACGCCCTCCGCGCTGGCCAACTGACCGCCGTGGAGGTGGCCGTGCACACCCTGGAGCGGGCCGAGACGCTGGGGCCCCGGCTGGGGGGCTTCACCCACCTGGCCCACCAGCACGCCCTGACCACGGCGGCAACGCTGGATGCCCGGCCGGAACTGGCCCAGGGCAGCCCACTGCGCGGGGTTCCCTGCCCGGTCAAGGAACTCTCGATGGTGAAAGGGATGCCGTGGACCGGTGGATCCCGGGTCTTCGACGGCCGCACCGCCCCCGACGACGAGGGCATCACCCAGCTGCTGCGCGCCGCCGGCACGGTGATGCCGGGCCTGACCACCTCCCCGGAATTCGGCCTGCCCTGCTACACCGAACCCGACGACCACCCACCCGCCCGCACCCCGTGGGATCCGACGCGTTCGGCCGGCGGGTCCAGCGGGGGAGCGGCGGCCGCCGTCGCCGCCGGCCTGGTGCCGATGGCCCACGGCAGCGACGGCGGGGGTTCCATCCGGATCCCGGCCAGTGTGTGCGGCCTGGTGGGGCTCAAGCCGTCGCGTGGCCGGATCTCGCCGGGGCCGCACGGCACCGACGGCGTCGCGCTGGCCACCCACGGCGTGCTCACCCGGACCGTGCGGGACAGTGCCGCCGGGCTGGATGCGTTGACCGCCCACTGGCCCGGCGACGGCTACCTGCTGCCGGATCCGACGGACAGTTTCCTGGCCCGCTGCCAGCAGCCCCCGCAGCGCCTGCGGATTGGCGTGCTGACCCAGCCCGCCAATGTGGACGCCCCGGTGCACCCGGCGTGCCTGCGGGCGGTGCAGCACACCGTCGGCCTGCTGCAGGACCTGGGGCATCACGTCGACGAGGCCCCCGCTCCGTATCCACCCGAGCGCTGGGCCACCTTCATCGACCTGTGGGCGGTGATGGCCCAGAGCGTCCCCGTCCCCGAGGATCGGGAGGAGGAGCTGCGGCCGTTGACGCGCTGGCTGCGGGCACACGCCCGCACCGTCACCGGCCTGGCCCATGCCGAGGCGCTGCACCGCGCCCAAGCCCTGGCGCGGGAGACCGCCGTCGCCTGGCGGGATTTCGACGTGATCCTCACCCCCACCCTGGCCCAGCCGCCGGCCCCGGTGGGTGGCCTGCGCAATGATGCGGACCCGGAGCGGGACTTCTGGGACCAGACCCGCTTCACGCCGTGGACCAGCACCGCCAACCTGTGCGGCCGGGCCTCCATCAGCCTGCCGCTCCACCGCGAGAGGATTGACGGCGTGGCGCTGCCGATCGGCGTGATGTTCACCGGTTCCCTGGGCGGCGACGAGACATTGCTGCGGCTGGCCACGGAACTGGAACAGGCGGACCCCTGGCCCAGCACCCCCGTTCCGCTGGAGCGCTGGGCTGGATAGCATCAGGTCATGAGCACTGATGAAGCCGTCCTTCGTTCCGCCGTCGATGCCGCCCTGCCCCGCATGCGGGAAGACCTGGAGCAGCTGATCCGGATCGAGTCCATCAGTTCCCTGCCGGAGAAGGCCGACCAGGTGCGGCGCAGTGCCGAGACCGTGGCCGAACTGCTCACCGAGCTGGGCTGCCCCGACGTGAAGGTGGTGCAGGAGGGCGGCCAGCCCGCCGTGATCGCGCATTTCCCGGCTCCGGAGGGTCAGCCGACGATCTGCCTCTACTCGCACCACGACGTGCAGCCCACCGGCGACGTCAACCTGTGGAGCACCGCTCCCTTCGAGCCCACCGAGCGCGACGGCCGGCTGTATGCCCGCGGCGCCAATGATGACAAGGCCGGGGTCGCCGTGCACCTGGCCGCGCTGCGCGCCTTCGACGGCAAGCCGCCGGTGGGTGTGACCCTGTTCATCGAGGGCGAGGAGGAGATCGGGTCCCCGAGCCTGGCGCGGCTGATCGAGAAGTACCACGACGAGCTGGTCAGCGACGTCTTCGTGATCTGTGACGCCACCAACTGGGAGGCCGGCCAGCCCTCCTTCACCACCACCCTGCGCGGCGTCTGCGACTGCGTGGTGGAGCTGCGCACCCTGGACCACGCGCTGCACTCCGGCGGTTTCGGTGGCGTCGTCCCGGATGCCCTGACCGCGATGTGCCGGCTGCTGGCCACCCTGCACGACGAGCGGGGCAATGTGGCCGTCGAGGGCATCAAGGCCGCCGATGGGCCGGCGCTGGACTACCCGGAGGATCGCCTGCGCAACGAGACTGGGGTACTGGACGGCGTCCAGTGGATCGGCGACGGCTCTGTGGTGAGCCGGCTGTGGACCAAGCCGTCGTGCACGGTGCTGGCCATCGACTGCACCCGCGTCGCCGACGCCTCCAACACCCTCGCGCCCGTGGTGCGCGCCAAGGTCAGCCTGCGCGTGGCGCCCGGCGACGATTCCGCATCCGCCCTCGACGCGCTGGTCAAGCACCTTGAGGAGAACGCCCCGTGGGGCGCGCAGGTCACCGTCACCAAGGGCGAGACCGGCGATCCCGGCGTCGTCCCCTTCGATGGTCCGCTGGCCGAGCTCGCGCAGAGCGCTTTCCGCGACGCGTGGGATGGCGTGGAGCCCGTCCAGGTGGGCTGCGGGGGCTCCATCCCGATGATCGCGGACTTCCAGAGGGCCTTCCCGTCCTCGCAGGTGCTGGTCACCGCCGTCGCGGACCCCGACGGCCGCCCGCACGGCATCGACGAGTCCCAGGACATCAATGACCTGGAGAAGGCCTGCCTGGCCGAGGCCCTGCTGCTGGCGCGCCTGGCCCGCTGATCACACGGTGATGACGTCGACGAGGTCCTCGAGGCCTCGGAAGTCGTCGGGATTGCGGGTCACCAGCGCCAGGGAGTTGGCCAGGGCAGTGGAGGCGATCAGCAGGTCGGCGAAGCGACGCCTGGGCTGCCTTCCGGAGGCAAGCGCTGCGGCATGCACGCGAGCGTAGGCCCGCGCCTCCGGCACCCCGAAGGGAATGGGTTCAAAGGGGGATTCCACCTGCTGGAGGCGCAGTTGGCGACGGACCCTCTCGTCCTGTGTGGCCGCTCGGGCCGGGCCGGCCGACAGCTCGGCCAGCGTGATGGCGGCGATGGCGACGTCATCAGGGAGCACATTGCGGTCGAGCAGGTCCAGGTCGATCACGGCGGAGGTGTCGAGCAGCCCGACGCTGGTGGGATCAGGCACGATCCGGCACATCCTGGTCGACGGCGTCGTCGAGGTCTGCTCGCAGGGTCTGCCAGGCGACGCGCGGGCCGCCCTGCATCATGGCGATGGCCAGCCGTGCGTTGACCGCACGGCTGCGGCGCAGTGGGCGCAGTTCAGCCACCGGTTCTCCTGAGCTGGTCACCTCGAAGCGCTCCCCATTGGCCACGGCACGCATGATCCTGCCGCTGTCATTGCGGAGTTCGCGCTGGCTGATGGTCTCCATGGGGCAGTTGTAGCGCGGTGTGCTACGGCCGGCAGAGTCCTAGCATGGGGTCCATGCCCGAGGAACCCCTGCGCTTCGAGAGCTGGATCGACCGCCAGATCCGGGAGGCCACCGAGCGCGGCGAGTTCAGCAACCTGCCCGGGCAGGGCAAGCCGCTGACCGACCTGGGCAGACCGGGGGAGGATCCGGACTGGTGGGCCCGACGCAAACTGGCCAAGGAGGATCTCACCGGCGCCCTGCCCGGCCCCTTGGCGGTGCGCCGGGAGAAGCAGCAGATCCAGCAGACCCTGGCCGACGTCCGGGACGAGGCCACCGCCCGGGCGATCGTCGAGGACCTGAATGCCCGGATCAAGCAGACCAACCTCACCCCGATTGCCGGGCGGACCATCATCACCGCTCTACTGGATGTGGAGCAGGTGTTGGAGCGGTGGCGCTCTGGTCGCGGCCGCTGACCAGCTTGAGTGCCACCAGCGCCGCCACCAGGGCGGTCACGACGGCGATCCGCAGCGGGCTGCTCGGGTCCTCGAAGGCGGCGATCCCGATCACGAAGGCGCCCACCGAGCCGATGCCGGTCCACACCGCATAGGCGAGCCCCAGTGGCAGCGTGCGGATCCCCCGCGCCAGGCACTCGAAGCTGAGCACCGCGCAGACCAGGAAGCCGAGGCCCATGGTGGGGTCCGACTGCTGCAGCTGCAGGAAGGTGGTGAAGCCCACCTCGAAGACGCCGCCCAGCAGCACCCATGCCCAGCCCTTCATGACACGACCTTCAGCGCGGCGATGAGCGCCACAACGACGCCCACCAGCACCAGTGCTGCCGGGCGCAGCCGGTCACCGAAGAAGATGTGGCCCACCGCCACGGTGCCCACCGCGCCGATCCCGGTCCACACCGCATAGGCGGTGCCCAAGGGGATGGTGCGGATGGCTTCCTCCAGGAATCCGAAGCTGATCACCGCGCAGACCAGGAATCCCCAACCCCAGTTCTTGTTGCGCTGCTCGAGCTTCAGGCAGGTGGTGAAGCCCACCTCGAAGACTCCTGCCAGCAGCAGGGCGAGCCACGGGTCCATGACCCCTCCTTCATGAGAAAACACGACTGTGCTAAATAAGCTAGCCCGCTGTCTTCGCCTTGGCAATACAGGTGTGCTAGAAACATGGTGTGCGGGATTCTCCCGCCGGGGAGGGGGTCGCCATGCCACGGGTGGTTGACCACGACCAGCGACGAGCCGAGCTGGCCTCGGCCGCCATGGAACTGGTGCGCCAGCAGGGGGTCGCAGCGTTGAGTGTGCGCAACCTGGCCGCCGCGAGCGGCTGGTCGTCCGGGGCGGTGCGCCACTATCTGCCCACTCACCGAGCGATGGTGGAGCTGGTATGCGAGCATGTCGCGACGGGCTTCGAGCGACGCCTCAGGGCGGTGCCGCCCCAGGAGGATCCCGTTGTGCAACTGCGCGAGCTGATCCGGGCCGGGCTCCCGCTCGATGAGGAATCACGCGCGCTGAGCCAGGTCTGGTTTGCCTTCCTGGGTGCCGAGGTCCACGAGGAGCAAGGCGCCAGGGCCATGGTCTACGGCGAGCTGGCCGAGCTCTTCGTCGGCTACTTCACCCGGGTGCAGCAGGCTGGGTTCTTGCTGGCCGGGGATCCGCGCGCCGCGGCCGTCGCCACCCAGGCCCAGTTGGACGGGCTGACCGTTCACCTGCTGCTGGGGGGGATCGACGAGGCGCAGGCGATGGAGGCGCTGGACCTCCTGCTCCTGCGGTTGGTGGCGGCGCCACAGGGGGCGGTGTGAGCAGTCCCGCGATAGGGTTGGCGCGTGCCACTTCGCCCCGATGGACTGCTGACCCATGAGCTCGACCCGCACGACCGGGGGCCGCAGGATGCCTGCGGCGTCTTCGGCGTCTTCGCCCCCGACGAGGAGGTGGCGAAGCTCACCTACTTCGGCCTGTTCGCGTTGCAGCACCGGGGTCAGGAATCGGCCGGAATCGCGGTCAGCAATGGCAACCGGATCATGGTCTTCAAGGACATGGGGTTGGTCAGCCAGGTCTTCGACGAGCCGACGCTGAACACCCTGCAGGGCGGGCTGGCCGTCGGCCACACCCGCTACTCCACCACCGGGGCCAGCATCTGGGGCAATGCCCAGCCCACCCTGGCCGCCATGCGCGACGGCTCGCTGGCGCTGTGCCACAACGGCAACCTGACCAATACCGACGAGCTGGAAGCCCTGCTGGGTGAGCGGATCGGCGCTAACAAGGTGCCGCACAAGAAGAAGATGGACAGTTCCTCGGACACCATGATCCTGTCCGCGCTGCTGGCCAGTTACGACGACTGCAGCCTGGAGGAGGCCGCCCTGGAGGTGCTGCCCAAGCTGCGCGGCGCCTTCTGCCTGACCTTCATGGACGAGCAGACCCTGTACGCCGCGCGCGATCCTCAGGGCATCCGCCCGCTGGCGCTGGGGCAGCTGCCCGACGGCGCCGGCGTCGTGGTGGCCTCGGAGACCGCCGCGCTGGACATCGTCGGGGCCAGCTTCCTGCGCGACGTCGAGCCCGGTGAGCTGGTCACCATCACCCGCGACGGCACCATCAGCTCGCAGCGCTTTGCCGAGGCCAAGCCCAAGCACTGCCTGTTCGAGTACGTCTACCTCTCCCGCCCCGACACCCTGCTGCAGGGCCGCCGGATCCACAATGTCCGGGTCAAGATCGGCAAGCTGCTGGCCAAGGAGTGCCCCGTCGACGCCGACCTGGTGATCCCCACCCCGGAGTCCGGAATCCCAGCCGCGATTGGTTTTGCCGCGGGTTCCGGGATTCCCTACGGGCTCGGTCTGGTGCGCAATGCCTATGTCGGCCGGACCTTCATCCAGCCGTCGAATGCGATGCGTCAGATGGGCATCCGGATGAAGCTCAACCCGCTGCCCGATGTGGTGGAGGGCAAGCGGATCGTCGTCGTCGACGACACAATCGTGCGGGGCAACACCCAGCGCCAGGTGGTGGCGATGCTGCGTCAGGCCGGTGCCAAGGAGGTGCACGTCCGGATCTCCGCGCCGCCGGTGGAGTGGCCATGCTTCTACGGGATCGACTTCGCCACCCGCGACGAGCTGATCGCCCCCGGGATGACCGTCGATCAGATCGCCAGGTCGATCGGCGCGGACTCGCTGGGGCACATCTCCCTGGACGGCCTGATCAAGGCCACCCACGTCAAGAAGGGCAACCTGTGCCGCGCCTGCTTCGACGGCGAGTACCCGGTGGGGCCGCAGGACCTGCCGCTGGAAGACCTGAAGAATGCTCCCCTCAAGAAGAAGGAATGCTGATGAGCCAGTCCGCCTACGCCCGCGCCGGAGTCGACATCGAGGCCGGTGACCGCGCGGTCGAGCTGATGAAGGCCCACGTCGCCCGCACCAAGCGCCCCGAGGTGCTGGGTGGCCTGGGTGGCTTCGCCGGCTTCTTCGACGCCAGCGCCTTCAAGAACTACGAACACCCGGTGCTGGCCACCTCCACCGACGGCGTCGGCACCAAGGTGGCCGTCGCCCAGGCGATGGACAAGCACGACACCATCGGCTTCGACCTGATGGGCATGCTGGTTGATGACCTGGTGGTCTGCGGCGCCGAGCCGCTGTTCGTCACCGACTACATCGCCTGCGGCAAGGTGGTTCCCGAGCGGATCGCGGACATCGTCAAGGGCATCGCTGCCGCCGCCGAGGTGGCCGGCTGCTCGCTGCTGGGTGGCGAGACCGCCGAGCACCCCGGCCTGCTGGACCCCGACGAGTACGACATTGCCGGCGCCACCACCGGCGTGGTGGAGAAGGGCAAGATCCTGGGCGCGGACCGGATTCAGGCGGGCGACGTGGTGCTGGCCATGGCCGCTTCCGGCCTGCACTCCAATGGTTACTCGCTGGTGCGCCAGGTGCTGCTGAACGACGCCGGCTGGGCGCTGGACCGCGACGTCCCGGAGCTGGGCGGCACGCTGGGCGACACCCTGCTCACCCCCACCAAGGTCTACGCGCTGGACGTGCTGGAACTGATCAAGGCCTGCGAGGGCGAGGACCCCACGCAGGGCGTCCATGCCATGAGCCACATCACCGGCGGCGGCCTGGCCAACAACCTGGCCCGGGTCATCCCGGATCATCTGAGCGTCACCCTGGAGCGGGCCTCCTGGACCCCGCCGGCGATTTTCCAGCTGGTGCAGCAGGTGGGCCAGGTCAGCCAGACCGACATCGAGGCGACGCTGAACATGGGCGTCGGCATGGTGGCCGTGCTCCCGGAGACCGCCCTGGGCACCGCCCAGCAGGCCCTGGATGCCCGTGGCGTGAGCAACTGGGTGCTGGGCCGCGTCGAGGATGGAACGCCTGACCAGCAGCGGGTCAGCCTGGTGGGGGAGCACCCGACCGCGGGCTGACCAGCCCTTCCCGCCTGATGCCGCCGTCCGGTCCCCAGATCCATGGGGTCCGGACGGCGGGGTCTTTTGGAAGCTCTGGACAAGTTCGGTAGCCTGTGTGTCACGAAAGTTTGAACACACATGCCGCGGTCAAGCCGCGAGGGACAAAGCGAGGGGGTCGACCCGATATGGGGCGCGGCCGTGCAAAGGCGAAGCAGACCAAGGTTGCAAGGGATCTGAAGTATCGCCCGGTCAACATGGATGTGGCATCTCTTGAGCGAGAGCTCGGGATCAAGAGCCCGTCCTCGAGCAATCACGAGGATGAGCTGGACGACCAGTACGCGGAGCTTGCTGCCGCCTACGGCGTTGATGTCGACGAGTACGACGATGATGATGAGGATCCTCGTCGAGCCGTTTGACCGCTCGCCTTATCCGATCCCCGAGCAGGGGCCAATCATGACCTCCCGAGCACGGGCCGGGCACGATCGCCGAGCCTGTCCAGGCGTCGTCCTGACCCAGCAGCGCTCAATTCCGGTCGCCGAGTTCGTCGAGGGGTCGGCATGACCCGGCAGTGGGTCGACGATCGTCTCCTGCCCGGCTATGAGTGCCTGACGCTGCACCTGCCACAGGCGCAGCGGGCGCCGGGCGAGCCGACGGACGGGGAGGCCTTGGTGGGCACCCTCATCCGGCGCAAGCAGCCGGAGCGTGGTGGGCGTCGGGCCCTGCTCTATCTCCACGGGTGGAATGACTACTTCTTCCAGACGCATCTGGCGGACGCCGTGGCCGGGATGGGCTTCGACTTCCACGCGCTGGAGCTGCGTCGCTATGGTCGCGGTCTGGCCGACGGGCAGCTGCCCGGCTTCATCGCCGACCTCACGGAGTACTTCCAGGAGTTGGACGCCGCCATGGAGGTGCTGCGCGCGGACTATGCGGAGATCTGCCTGATGGGCCATTCGACGGGTGGCCTGGTGGCCGCCCTGTGGGCCGACGCGCGTCCGGGCTCGCTGTCCGGGCTGGTGCTGAACTCGCCCTGGCTGGACCTGCAGGGCTCGCCCTTGCTGCGTGCCGTCACCGCGCCGGTGCTGCAGCGGCTGCGCACCAGTTACCCCACCACGGTGCTCCCGCTGCCCAACAACGGCCTGTATGCCCGCACCATCGACGCCGCGCTGGGCGGGGAGTGGAGCATGGATCCGCGCCTGAAGGGCGACAACGGCTTCCTGGTGCGGGTGGGCTGGCTGGCGGCCGTCCTGGCCGGCCATGAGCGGATCACGGAGGGCCTGCGGATCGACTGCCCGGTGCTGGTGTTGATCAGCGCCCGGAGTGATTTTCGTCGCACCTGGGACGACGCGCTGAACCGGGCCGATGCGGTGCTGGACGTGGAGAAGATCGCCACCAAGTCGGTCCGGTTGGGGCCGCACCTGACCCTGGTCCGGATCGCCGACGGGCTGCATGACCTGGCGCTGAGTGCCCCCGCGGTGCGGGCACGCTACTTCGACGAGATTGCCCGCTGGGTCGCCGCCTACGTGTGAGCCCGCCACCCGGCCACGGTGGCGGAGCCTGTCGAGGCCGACGCGGGTTAGCGGCAGAAATGTGTGTACAGCCTGACTGATTTCATTCGTGGCGGCTAGGGGTGATGGTGGTCTGAACATGCTCTGGGAGCATGTTCGGTGCAGGTTGCGAGGAATCACCCCCGGTGTGGT
>NZ_JBCDMW010000039.1:0-76474 GCF_038433155.1 Luteococcus sp. H101 | reverse complement strand
AACCCCTCGGCCCACAACCCGGCACCAACTTCAGCTGGGAAGACGGCAACGGCATCCAGAAAGGCTGGGCCGGCCGCTGGCGACCATGACACGCCCGAAGCCATACACACATTTCTGCCGCTAACCCCCAGACGCCGACGCCGAGCCGAGAAGACCGGCCGGGAAGCAGAAAACCCGCCCTGCGGCCAGGGCGGGTTTTTCGTGGTGGCCAGGACCGGGATCGAACCGGTGACCTTTCACTTTTCAGGCGAACGCTGCTACCAGCTGAGCTACCTGGCCAGTGCTGAGGAGTGGTGGAAGCACATCCTCAACGTGCCAACGGATCGGCGAAGATCCATCAACACAAAAGCGGTGATGTTTCCATCACCGCTTTCGCGACCCCGACGGGACTCGAACCCGCGACCTCCGCCGTGACAGGGCGGCGCGCTAACCAACTGCGCTACGGGGCCTTGCGGCCCTTGCTGGATCGTTTCCGATCCGGCCGGCTGCCGGATCAGGCAGCTCGAAAAATATAGCGTGAACTTGGGGCAAATGTGAAATCGAGACTGGCGACGCGGCCAAAAACCCCGTGACAAGGGGTTTTGTCCGCTGGGTGGCTTGTCATGGGTGGAGCTGTTGGTCTGTTGGTCAACCGGAGGGGTGTCGAGGCCACCCCCGGGGGCGCCCGTCAGGTCAGATGTCTCAGTGGCCAAGCAAACACGCCGTTAAGGATTAACTTGTGTTCACAGGAGTCGTGGGTCAGGATGGATTGTGCAGCCGTTGAAGCGCTCACACGAGGGCTTCCGCTGCAACCAAAACGCCGGGTGTGCCTGCTGATCGGGGGATTGCAGGGGCACCCGGCGCTCGGTTTCTCGGTGTTTCGTTGTTTGGTGGGCCGGGGTCAACCAGCCGCCCACCGGCTCAGGCCTTGAACACGCCCAGCTTCTGGTAGTGCTCGGCCAGCAGGTAGTAGACGGTCAGCCGGTTCTTGCGCCCCGGAATCTGCTCGCCGATCTTCTTGATCTGGGAGTCCAGCTCGGCGTCGTCGCCGCTGATGCCCAGCTTCTTCTTCACGAAGTTCTCCCGCACCGTGGCCAGCTCGGCCGGGTCGCTGAAGGAGACCATCGACGAGTCGGGCTTGCTCAGCACGAGGCGGTAGGTCTTCTCCATGGCCGCAACCACGTCTGCGTCGGCCTTGGGGGAGTACTTCTGGATGTCTGCCAAGTGGTCCATTGGAGGGCCTTTCACGAGTTGTCACTGGACAGGTCCATCGTGGCACCTCGGAGGGTTGCCGAAGGCAGTTCTGGTCAAAGGTCCGGAAAAGTGTGCAGAACCCCGCCCGACGTCCTCGTCAGGCGGGGTTCTGGTCTGCTTGGGGTGGTCAGGGTCAGCGACGCACGTAGCGGACCGTCCAGCACCAGGCCTTGGAGTTGACGGCCAGGTTGCGGCCGTCAACCACCATGGTGGCCCGGCCGGTGAAGCAGTAGCCATTGCGCTTGACGCCGCCGATGGCCACCGGGCCCACCTGGTTCTTGACGGGGCCGTTGGCGCCGACGATCACCCGCGGGGAGCGCAGGCCCTTCTGGGACTTGGCGGCCGCAACCGCGACGCCGGTCTGGGCGGTGCGGCCCTTCATCCGGCCGGCGTGCTTGAAGCAGGCGATTCCGGTGCCGTTGGCCACCTTCGGGTTGAACCAGATCTCCAGGTAGCCGACGGCCTTGCCGCCACGGACCATCGTCCTGCGCTCCAGCAGCTGCCCGGAGCACTTGACCCGGGAGGAGGCGACATGACGCAGCGGGGCCGCGCCCTTGGTGGTCTTGGCGGACAGCCGCACCTTGCCGGGGACGGAGCGGTCCGGCAGCGGGGCGCTGGAGGCCGGGACTGCGGTGGTGGCGGCAACCGCCGGGATCAGCGCGGCGACGGCCAGGAGACGAGTGCGCATCGGGTCAACCCTTTCGAGCAGTGTGAGTTCGGTCACAAAGATGATCGATGCGTCCGGGGTCACCCGCCGCCCGTCGTGGTGACGCACGGACGGACACTTCGGGAGCAAATGGCGTCAATTGGGTGAACGTCCAGCGCGCATGGATGCGTGGCCGCCGCCTCGGTCGGAACCTGCCCCATGCCCAATGCCCTAATGGGCATCCGGCGGTGGCGCACGCGGAAGGCGAGGTCAGCCGTCCAGCTGGATGATGTCGACGCCCTCGGGCAGGTACATCACCTGCGCACAGTTGCGCTTGACCAGCTGGTCGCCCGTGCGGTTGCCGGTGCGACGGTCAATCACGTCGCGCCAGATCTCGTTGCGGCGGAAGAACTCGCCACCCTTGGTCAGGAATTCCTCATTGCGGGCGTGCACCCGGTAGGAGTGCGGACGCTCCTGGTCGCAGCGCAGTTCGCCTTCCAGATAGCGCTCGCCCACCGTGGTCAGCAGCTGGAAGGTGGCGTCGGTGTCATTGCGGACGACGAGGTCCACGTAGTTGTAGACGATCGAGCAGCCCACACCCCAAGGCAGCACCCGGCCATTGTCCGGGAAGGGGTCGAAGGAGTGCTCCGAGCGCTCCACGATGGTCAGGTCCGAGTGCAGGAACATCCAGTGCAGCAGATTGGCCAATTGGCAGATCCCACCGCCGACGCCGGGCCGGGCCTTGCCATTGGACAGGCGCATGCCCTCTACGAAGCCGCGCTTCCTGGTGCAGTTGCCCACCACCTTGTTGAAGGAGAAGGACTCGCCGGGGCGGATCAGCAGCCCATTGGTCTGCTGGCACGCGAGCCGCAGGTTGGTGACCTTGTTGTGCTGCAACCACATCTCCGATTCGCCCAGTTGCCGCAGCAGCAGGGACTTGTGCAGCTTGATCCGCACCGGCAGGGGCTCGGTCTCGCGCTCGTGGGCCCACTTCTCGGCTCCCACCTGCCAACGCAGCCACCGTCGGGTCTGGTGCGCCCGCACCGCGACGGGATAGAGCCACGGGTGGCGTTCGGACAGCGGGGCGCCCACCTGCAGGCGGGTGGGTAGCTCGAATTCCGGGGTGGGTGGCTCGGGCATGGTCGATTCGGGGGCAATCGAAGGAGTGGTCATGATTCCTGTACGCCTGGAGGAGGGGACTGGTTGCATGGGGGGCAGTTGGAGCCTACGGCGCGACGGGTGCAGGGGTCCGCAGGACGGCGTCAGTGCTGGCGGCTGGCCGGTGGATCCGCCGGCCAGCCGAGGCTTCGCCCCACCTGGCCGGCCAGGGCGAAGAGCAGGTCATCGCGGCCGCGCCGCGCCATCACCTGCACCCCGATCGGCAGCCCGTCGCCATCCCGGCTGGCCGGAAGGGAGGCGGCGGGGTGCCCGGTCACATTGGCCAGCGACGTGAAACTGCTCATCGGCACGGAGCGCCAGATGGCACGGGACCAGCTCACGCCGTCAAGCTGACCCAGGGGTGGGATCCGACGGGTCAGGGTGGGGGTGAGCAGGATGTCCGCTTCGCCCAGCAGGTCGTCGAGGCGGGTGGCCAGGGCCTCGCAGGCAGCCTCGGCCCGCTGTGCCGCCCGGCGTTGGCCCGGCAGCCGGCCGCGGGCGGCGCCGGCCCGAGTGAGCCGCTCCAGCCGCTCGGGATGCTCCACCGCCTCCGCCTCCTCCAGCACACCGGCAAGCATCAGCGGCAGGAAGGTGGCGGCGTGGTTGGGCAGCCGTCCCGCCAGCGGCACCACCTGGTGCCCCAGCTCGGAGAGCCGGTGGGCGAAGCGTTCGGTGGCCTCGGCCACCTGCCGATCCACCGGGATGTGACCCGCGGACCGGGTGGTCCACCCAATCCGCAGGCGGCGCGGGTCGGTGAGGGCGGACGGCAGCAGCTCGGTGGCGCGCTCGGGGAGTTGGTAGGTGTCCGTGGCCTCATTGCCCGCTATCACGTCGTAGACCAGCGCGGAGTCGGCGACGTCGCGGCTCAACGGCCCCGAGAGCGCCAGCGGGCCCCAGAAGTCCTTCGCCGGGCTGGGGGAGACCAGGCCGCGGGTTCCCTTGTGCCCGAACAGCCCACAACACGCGGCCGGGATCCGGATGGACCCGCCCCCGTCGCCGCCGATTGCCACCGGCACCATCCCGGAGGCGACCGCCGCGGCCGATCCGCCGCTGGAGCCGCCCACCGTGTGCCGCGGGGCGACGGGGTTGATGGTCTGGCCGAAGCGCTGCGGCTCCGTGAACGGAAACTGGCCGAACTCCGGCATGGTGGTGATCCCGACGATCACCGCCCCCGCGGCACGCAGCCGGGACACCACCCGGCAGTCCGCCGCGGCTGGGGTGGAATTGCCGTGACCGCCGAAGGTGGTGACCTGTCCGGCGACGTCCAGCTCCGCTTTGATGACAATCGGGACGCCGGCCAGCGGGCCCTGCCGCAGCGCCGCATCCGCGCCGACCCTACGAGCTTCCGCCCGGGCCTCGTCGGCCAGCACCACGGTGAAGGCGTTCAGTTCCGGATTGAGTCGGCCGATCTCGGCCAGGGCCGCGTCGGTGACCTCGGTGGCCGTCCAGTGTCCGTCGCGGACCTGCTGGGCGATGCTGCGGGCGCTGGCCGCGCGATAGCTGCTCTGCTCCATGCGGCCAGCGTATGGCCTGCGCTGGCCACACCCCGGCGCGCGAGTCGTCGCCCTGGTGTCAGTTACTCAACCTGCGGAGCAGGGTGCATGCCCCTGAGCCAGTCAAGGGTGGTGCGGACGTGAGCACACATCTCCGCGTGTGCTCGGTTCGGGTCGTGGTCCTCGATTGCATGGAGGATTCGGGTGTGGGCGGCGTCGCTCTGGGCCTTGAGTAGTTGGGCCGTGTCGTCGTCGAAGACTCGGTAGTGACGGCCGCGCGTTCGGATGATGTTGATCAAGGTGGTGACCGATTGGTTGCCGGTGGCGCTGGCGATCAGCAGGTGGAACTGATCGTCGGTGTCGGCGCCGGTGGGGTTCCACGGCTTTGAGGCGAGATCGTCGGCCAGCCGCCGAAGTTCATGGATCTGGTCGGTTGTCAGGCGCGCGGCAGCTTGGGCTGCGGCGTGCGCCTCCAGCAGACATCTCAGGTCGACCAGCTCGAGGTAGGTGTCCAGAGGGAGCAGCGGTACGGAGATTTGCAGCCCGGACATGTAGTCCTCGGGCTTCAGATCGGAGACCACGGTGCCTGAACCGGTGCGGGTCACCAGCACCCCCGCCATCACCAGCATTTTCTGTGCTTCACGGAGTGAGCTTCGTGACACGTCGAATTGTTCACACAATTCGCTTTCGCTGGGCAGCCGGTCCCCCGGCTGCAGATCGCCAGTGGCGATCATGTGTCGCAGGCCATCCAGTGCTTGGTCAACTTTTCCTCGCATGATCCCTCCTGTCTGACAAATCTAACAAAGTTGGTCAGATTCATTGACGCAACGCCTTCTTTGGTAGCAAGCTGTCTGACAGAAGGAGGTTCTCATGGTTGCGATCTTCCCACCGTTGCTGACCCGTGACGGTCGGCCGGCGGCTGAGCTGTGGGCATTGGACCCCGACTTCCACCACCTGAACCATGGGTCATTCGGAGCGGTCCCACAGGCCGTGATCCAGCACCAGCAAGGCCTCCATGCCGAGATGCGGCGCAATCCGGTCAAGTGGATTTGCGAGCTGCCGGACCGGGTAGCCGAGGCGCGAACTCGGGTCGCGCGACAGCTGGGATCGGACGCGCAGCGTACGGCCTTCGTGTCGAATCTCAGCGCCGGCATCTCGTGTGCTTTCAATGCGCTGGACAACCGTGGGCCAATAGATGTCCTGGTGACAAGTCACGGCTACGGTGCGGTCGTGATGGGGGCCGAGCGGTTGGCTCGTCGGACCGGTGGAGCCCTGCACACCATCGAGATTCCGATGGCGGCCACCGCCGACGAGGTCTGTGCGCTGGTGCACGACGCCGTGAAGAGGCATCGTCCCCGCCTGTTCGTGGTAGACCAAGTCACCTCGGCCACCGCGCGCGCCTTCCCAACCACGGAGCTGTGCCGGGTGGCCCACGAACTCGGTGCCCTGGTCTATGTGGATGGCGCCCATGCTCCGGGAGTGCTCGAGGATCCCGTGGAACATGAGGCGGATGTGTGGGTCGGAAACCTGCACAAGTTCTGGTGCGCCCCGATGGGCGCCGCAGCGCTGGTGTGCAACAACCCGGAGCTGGACCTGTATCCCGTGATCGCCTCATGGGATGCCCCATACCCCTTCCCGAGACGCTTCGACGCTCAAGGGACCATTGACAACACCGCATGGCTGTGCGCCCCGCTGGCCTATGAGCATCTGGAAACCGAGCTCGGCTGGCGCCGGATTCGGGAGCATTCACGCATGGCGATTGCGTGCGCCCGGGAGCGGGTCGCGGAGGCGCTCAGCGCCTTGGGGGTCGAAGATCCGCTACCGGATGTGGGCCAGTCGGTGGGGCCCTTGCTGCTCGCGCGGCTGCCCGGGACGCGGGCTTGGGATCACGAGAGCACCGATGCCCTGCGAGTTCCCTTCATGAACCGAACCGGCATCGTCTCGGCGTTCACCAATATTGATGACCAGGCCTACGTACGGCTCTCGGCGCACGCCTACACCACCGAGGCCGACATCTCTGCGATGACAGACCACGGCATCCCGATCCTCGCCGAGTGGATCGAGGCTGAACTCCAGGAAAGGAACGATCAATGAAGATCAACCGACGCGAACTCCTCCTGGCCACTGGCTCGGGAGTTGGCATGGCAGCCCTGTCCGCCTGCGGCGGGGGCTCGTCCTCGGGCGGCGGTGATGGCAAGGTCACACTGCAGATGGTGGAGAGTCTTGCCAGCCCCGAGCGCACCAAGCTGATCAAGAAGCTCATTGCCGACTTCGAGAAGGCCAACCCGACCATCAAGGTGCAGTTGGTCTCGCCGCCCACCGAGCAGGCCGACGGCAAGATTCAGCAGATGCTGCAAGCTGGTTCGGGGATCGATGTGCTGGAGGTTCGTGACCTGACCGTGGGGCCCTTCAGCAACAACGGCTGGCTGTATGACATGTCCAAGGAACTCCAGGCATGGGACGGGATGGACAAGCTCACCGACCAGGCCAAGAAGTTCACCAAGTCTCCCGACGGGAAGAGCTACTTCATCCCCTATGGCTTCTACGGGCTGAGCCTGTACTACCGCACGGACCTGGTGAAGGAGGCTGGCTTTGCGGGGGCTCCGAAGACCTGGGAGGAACTGGTGGAGCAGGCCAGCAAGATCCAGAATCCCGCGAAGAATCGCTATGGTTACGCCTTCCGCGGCGGCAAGAACTCTGCCGGGCAGTTGATGAGCATCCTGGAGGCCTACTGTGCCGACGAGCTTGACCTGACCAACGTGTACAAGCTCAAGTCCGGTGCCTCCATCTTCACCTCCCCGAACGCGCAGAAGGGTTTGGACAAGTACCTCGAGCTGTTCAAGAAGGGTTCCCCGCCATCGTCGGTGGCTTGGGGCTTCACCGAGATGGTGCAGGGCTTCACCAACGGGTCGACCGCCTTCCTGCTGCAGGATCCGGAGGTCATTGCCGCGGTGAAGAAGTCCAGCCTCAAGGAAGACCAGTGGTCGGTCGCGCCGCTGGTCCAGGGACCGTCGGGCAAGGCCACCTGGCCGAAGGCGACCGCCGGCTGGGGGGTCGCCGCCAAGAGCAAGCACACCGCCGAAGCCGTCAAGCTGGTCCAGTGGTTGTCGGGTGATGCGTCCACGACCTTCGCCAAGGAGAACAGCTTGGTGCCGATCCAGAAGGCGGCCGGCGAGGATCCCTTCTTCAAGACTGGCCCGTGGGCAGCCTACGTGGAGATGACCTCGAAGCCGGACGTCTTCCTCAGCTGTGAGGAGCCGCGTGGTGCAGCCTGGTGGACCGAATGGATGCAGCGCTCCGAGGCCGACCTCCAGAAGGTGCTGACCGACAAGATGTCGACCGCGGACATGTTGAAGGGCTGGGACCAGTTCTGGACCGGAAAGTGGAAGGGCTGATTCCTCGTGTCTGAGGCTTCCCCGTCCGAAGCCCCCGTGGCGGGGGCGGGCACCACCCGCCCCCGCGCCGGCCAGCGTTCCTTTACCCACCGGAATGGATGGCTGATCCTCGCCTTCTTGGCTCCCGCGCTGTTGTTCGTCGTGACCTTCACCTACTACCCGATGCTCCGGGGAAGCCAGATGGCTTTCCGTGAATGGAACATGTATGACCTGACCAACACGCCGTGGGTGGGGCTGCAGAACTTCCGCACCATCGCGGAGAACGCGAACTTCACGAGGATCATGACGAACACTCTCGTCTGGGTGGTGGCCTCGATCATTCCGCAGTTGGTGCTGGGGTTCCTGCTTGCCCTTGCGCTTCGCAAGAAGTTCCGTTTCCGGGGCCTCTACCAGGCTCTGGTCTTCTACCCGTGGGCGGTCTCCGGCTTCCTGATCGGGCTGGTCTTCCGCTGGATGTTCAATTCCGAATTCGGTGTGGTCAATGACCTGCTCACCAAGGTTGGCATCATCGATTCCCCCTTGCCCTGGCTCTCCGATCCCAAGCTGGCGATGGTCTCGGTAGTCGTGGCGAATGTCTGGTACGGGGTCACCTTCTTCGCGATGATGATCTTGGCAGCGCTCCAGTCAGTGCCCGACGAGTTGATCGAGGCGGCAGCCATCGATGGCGCTTCGCGGTTCCGCACCTTGTGGCAGATCACCATTCCCTACATCCGCAGCACGCTGATCCTGACCGTCCTGTTGCGGGTGATCTGGATTTTCAACTTCCCGGACATCATCTGGGCCATGACCGGCGGTGGCCCGGCCGATCAGACCCACATCGCCACCACCTGGCTGGTGCAGCTCACCCAGCAGGGAACCTACGGCCTTGCATCGGCCCTTGGGCTGTTGATCATGGTCATCCTGATGGTCTTCACCGGGGCCTACCTCGCCCTGTTGACCCGAGAGCGAGGTGCCGCATGACCGCCCGTGACCCATTCCTGCTCCGGATGACGCGCGTCGCCGGTCTCACCGTCTGGATGGCGATCACTCTGTTCCCGCTGTACTGGATCTTCGTGACCTCGCTGAAGGATGCGGGTGCGATCGCGGCGTACCCCGTGCAGTACCTGCCGTCCCAGCCGACGCTGGACAACTACCGGGGCCTGTTCCAGGTCTCCCAGTTCGGCGACAACATCATCAACTCGCTGGTCGTGTCGCTGTCTGCTGCCCTCGTTGCCACTGCCATCGCGACCCTGTCGGCCTACGTGATCTCCCGCTTCCAGTTCCGCGGGCGCGGTGCCATCGTGATGGCCTTCCTGGTCACCCAGATGATCCCGGCCTTCATTGCTCTGGGCCCGCTCTACCAGTTCTTGGTGAAGTTGCATCTGATCGACTCCCGCGCCGGCCTGGCGCTGGTCTACGTCGCGGTCTGCATCCCGTTCTCGGCGGTGATGCTCAAGGGCTTCTTCGACAACGTTCCCGAAGCTCTGGAAGAAGCCGCGATGGTCGACGGATGCACCCGGATGACTGCCCTGCGTCGGGTGATCATCCCTGTGATGGGTCCCGGCCTGATAGCCACCTACATTTTCAATTTCGTGAACTGCTGGAATGAGCTCTTCCTGTCGGTGACCTTGATCAACACCGATACGAAGCGCACCATCCCCACCGCCCTCAACGGCTTCATCACCAGCTTCAACGTCGACTGGGGTCCGCTGTCCGCGGCCGCTGTACTGGCGGTGCTGCCCACCATGATTCTGTTCGGCATCGCGTCCCGCTGGATCGTGTCCGGTCTGACCGCTGGCGCCACCAAGGGCTGACCGAGCTCCCAAAGGGGTTTTGACATGCACGATCACCGCACCAGAACCGAGCAACGCCTCGTGCGCTTCCTGCGGGAGCAGCTTGAGCCCGCGCTGGTGATTGACCGAGCACCCCTGCAGGTCCAGATGTGGCAGGCCCCCGGCGAGCCAGTTGAGTTTGGGGTTGCCACTGCTCAGCGGTATGAACCGGTCGAGCAGGGGCGGCCGTGGGGGCGGCCATGGGGGACCGTCTGGTTCCACCTGACCGGGGAGGTTCCGCGTCGGTGGGAACGCAGGGAGGGTGTCCGCGTCGAAGCGACGTTCGATCTGGGCTTCGCCCGGGGGCTGACTGGATTCCAGTGCGAGGCGACCGTCTACACACCCGACGGGCAGATCATCAAGGGCATCGAACCAGACAATCGCTGGATCCCGATCAATGGTGACCGGGTGGATGTGTGGGTCGAGGCCTCCGCGAATCCCACCATCGCCTACGGGAACTGGGCCACCCCCACCCCGCTGGGCGATCTCGCCACGGCAGGCGAACAGCCCCTGTACGTCCTGGGCGAGGCCGTCATCGTCCAGATCGACGAGTGCGCCGAGGGTCTGGCCAGGGACATCGAGGTCCTGTTGGAACTGTGGCGAGAGCTGCCAGTCGATTCCACGCGCGCGGCCCATCTCACGGCTGGCCTTGACGACATGCTGGGCGCCGTTGATTTCCAGGATGTTCACGGATCCCTGCCCGTCGCGCGGCAGACCCTCCAGCCACTGCTCGACAGCCCGGCAAATGCCACCTCACACGAGGCGCACGCGGTGGGTCATGCGCACATCGACTCCGCCTGGTTGTGGCCGCTGCGCGAGACCCGGCGAAAGTGCGCCCGGACCTTCTCGAATGTCCTTGCCCTGATGGACATAGACCCCGAGTTCACCTTTTGTTGCTCATCCGCGCAGCAGTACGCCTGGATCGAGCAAGACCACCCCGAACTGTTTGCCAGGATCGCCGCCCGGGTCGCCGAAGGGCGGTTCATTCCTGTCGGTGGCATGTGGGTGGAAGCCGACGCCAACCTCCCTTCCGGGGAGTCATTGGTGCGCCAATTCCTGCACGGCACCACCTACTTCATGGAGAAGTTCGGCGTGGAACCCGTCGAGGTCTGGCTTCCTGATTCCTTTGGCTACACCGCCGCCTGGCCCCAGATCGCGCAGGGCGCAGGGAAACGCTTCTTTCTCACCCAGAAGCTGTCTTGGAATGACACCAACCGCTTCCCCCACCACACCTTCTGGTGGGAGGGGATTGACGGCACGCGCATCTTCACCCACTTCCCGCCCGTCGACACCTACACCGCCGAACTGCGGGGCGCAGAGCTGGCCAAGGCGGAGCGTCAGTTCGCGGAGAAGGGCCGAGCGACCAAGTCCCTCGTCCCCTACGGCTATGGCGACGGGGGAGGTGGCCCTACCCGTGAGATGACCCAACGAGCCCACCGACTTGCATCCTTGGAGGGCTCCCCCCGAGTCAAACTGTCCACCAGCCAGCAGTTCTTCGCCGAAGCACTCGACGAGTACCCAGGGGCACCGGTGTGGAGGGGTGAGCTCTACCTGGAATACCACCGCGGCACCCTGACGTCTCAACACCGCACCAAGGAAGGCAACCGGCGCAACGAGAGCCTGCTGGCAGAAGCTGAGCTCTGGTCGGCCACCGCTGCCATCCAACGAGACAGCGTGTATCCCTACGAGGAGCTGGCCAGTCTGTGGCGGGATCTACTCCTGCTGCAGTTCCACGACATCCTGCCCGGCTCATCCATTGCCTGGGTTCACCATCAGGCAGAGCAGATGCATGCCGAGATCACCAGCCGCAGCCAGACGCTGATCCAGCGGGCACTGGCCACCCTTGCGGGCCAGGGAGACATTCGGCTCATTGCCAACCCGGCTCCCTTCCCTGCCGGAGGCATTCCACCGCTGTCCATCTCCGCGGAGCCAGAGCCCCACAACCGCCGGCCCGTTGAACTGGCCGGCGACGGCGCACTCATCACGGTTACCGGCGGCTCCCTTCGGGTCCAGGTGGCCGAGAATGGGCAGCTCGACGCGATGATCGACCTGGAGACCGGGCGCGACCATGTCGCGGCGGGCTGTGGACAACTGATGCTGCATCCCGACATCCCGAACCGTTGGGACGCTTGGGACATTGAGGGCTTCTACCGAGACCGTGGACGGCCAATGTCGAGCACCGTCGTCCACCGCGAGGAAGGCCAGGTGCTCGTCGAACACCAGATTGGCCAATCCACGATTCGTCAGACCATCAGGCCACATGAACTGGGCGTACACATTTCCTTCGACATCGACTGGCAGGAACAGCAACAACTGCTGAAGTGGTACCTGCCGCTTGCCATCAACAGTGACAAGGCAACCTCCGAGATCCAGTTCGGGCACCTGAGCCGGTCCACCCACGCCAACACCAGCTGGGACGAGGCTCGGTTCGAGACCGCAGCTCAACGCTGGGTCCATGTCGGCGAAGGAGAGCGAGGGATCTTCATCGCCAACGCCGCGACGTACGGCTGGGGAATCCATGCCGATCGGGACCAGGGCGGCCCCATCACGCGGATCGGGGCATCCCTGGTACGCGGCCCCAAGTTCCCAGACCCGGCCGCCGACATTGGCCACCACCAACTGGACTTCCTGATCGGCAGTGGGACAGTTGCCGACGCAATTCGGGCCGGGCTTGTGCTGTCACGTCCCACAAGAGTCATCCATGGGGGAGGGGCGCCGGCCGACCCCTTGGTCTCGGTTGATGATCCCCTCGTCGTGACAGAAACCGTGAAGCTCGCTGAAGACCGCTCGGGTGACGTCGTCATTCGTCTCTACGAATCGACCGGCCAACAACGAACGGCAACGCTCACACTGGGGAGCCAGTTCGCCACCGCGGTTCGAACGGATCTCCTTGAGCGCCCACTGGAAGAACTCCCGCTCATCAATGGATCCAATCTGCGCGTGCAGTTGAGGGCCTTTGAGATCACGACGCTGAGGCTGGCGCGGTAGCGGTAGCGGACATCCCGGAGACAGGGTTCTGGGAGTGGTTACAGACGCGTCCTCCAATGGCGTCCAGTGCCAGTGAATGTCCGACTGCGGGAAGTGGCCTCCGGTCAGTGTTTCCACTGGCCGGAGGGGATAGTGGGTGTTTCGGTGTAGGGCCCTCCCTCCTTGTATCCCTCCCCCCCCCCCCCCCCCCACTTCTGTGTTGTATCCCCAACGGGATTCGAACCCGCGCTGCCGCCTTGAAAGGGCGGTGTCCTGGGCCGCTAGACGATGGGGACGCGACCGTCCAAGTCTAGGGGCATTCGCTCGGGGCTCAAAACCGGGGAGGGTAGGCCCGGCGCGGGTCAGCGAACCGAGACGTGCACGTGGTCGATGTGGTTCTGGGTGTCGTTGCCCCGGTCGGCCATCGGACGCCAACCCTCGCCGTCACGGGCCACGGACCAGATCTTCTGCTGGAAGATCACGTAGGTGATGCCCAGCTCGTCGGCGCGGGACCGCATCTGGTTGGCGATCTCCCAACCCAGGGCCTGGTTGGAGCGGTAGTTGGGCAGCATCACGTCCACGGCGCGGCCGGTGTGGTGGTCGGATCCCGGGTCAATCCGGATGCCGTGGATGGTGCGGATCTGCGGGTGGTCGGTGGTGACCACGGCCGCCACCCGCTTGGCCGCGACGGTGGACCCCGGCAGGGCAAGCGGGTTGTAGGCGACGACATTCTGCGGGGCGCGGTTGCGCGCCTGTGGGGTGGCCGCGACGCCCCCGCGGGACAGGTACTTCGCGCTCACCCAGCGGTGGTTCCCCATCCAGTACAGCTGGGCCATGCCATTGACCTGCTTGCCGGTGATGGCCACCTCATTGCCCTTGGCGATGGTGCCCACCCGCTTCGACGCAGTGCTGGGCTGCTCGCGGATCGCCAGGGTGACCGTCGCCTTCAGGATGCCGGCCTTGAGCGGCTGGGCCGTCGTGGTCTGGGCGGCTGAGCCGGCGCCCTTCAGGTACTTGGCGCTCACCCAACGCAGCTTGCCCTGCCAGCGGATCTGGGCCATCCCGTTCACTCGCTTGCCGGTCACGGCCACCCGGCTGCCCTTCTTGAGGATGCCGACCCGCTTGGACTTGGTGCTGGCCTGGGAGCGGACCGACAGGTCCGACGTGGTGGTGGCCTGGCCGGCCTTGGCCTTGTTCACCGTCCTTGCCGGTTGCGGCGCGGCCTGCGCGGCGGGGGTGGAGACCTGGGCGCCACCGGCCAGCAGGGCCGCGGCCATCGCCGTCGCGACGAGTGGGCGGGTGGTTCGCAGTGCAGACATGGGGTTCCCTTTCAACGGCCACGGCCGTGTGCTGTCGAGCCAAGCTGTCGGCCCCGACCTTCGCCGCGTCGTGGCCACGGGCAAGGACTGTAGGCAGCGGCAGTACGGTCCTGCGACTGACCGATTCGCTGGATTCCTTGCAGGCAAGCAAGCGCGGGCAACCTCCGGGTGAACCGTGGATGGCTGTCCAGACGGGGACTGGCCGCTCGAAAGAGGTGGAATCGCTTGACGTCAAGCGGGATCCTCCAGATGACATGACGACGCTCTGGACAGGCGTCCCGGTGAATGGGAAATGACGGCGCGGAGACCGGGGGCTGCCCGCAAACCCTCAAGCTGTCCTCGAGGGTTCAGGCGGGCGGCTCACCCAGTGAGGCGTCCAGCCAACAACCGGTGGCGTCGGCCACCACCCGTCGAGCCGTGCCGTGCAGGCGTGGGGCCGCTCCGGACTGGAGATCTGTCCGGTCAGCCGGCGTTGCGCCGGTCAGGTCGGCCAGCTCCCGGCAGGTCTGCGGGCTGGCCAGCAGGGGCACCGGGCGGGCCGGGCCGCCCGTGGTCACCAGGTGGGTGAGCAAGTCCTCGTCGAAGCCGGGGCAGACCAGCACCAGGCCACGATGGCTGGCCCGTGCCTTCTGCAGGCTGGGCAAGAGCTCCCGAAGGCTGCCCACGCCCTCGGGGCAACAGAGCAGGTCCACCTGGGCGGCCTCGGCCGTCGGGGGTTTGGCCCAACTGGCGAAGCGCTGGTCCGCCAGAACGGCGTCGTACCGGGGCTGGCTGGCGCGGAAGCTCTCCAGCGCCTCCCGCTGGCCGGCGTCGGGATCCGACGGGCTGGGTGGCGTCAGGCTCTCCAGCGGTGCGCCCAGCCGACCCTCGGCAATCCGACGGGTCTGCCGGTCCCGCCAGGCCGCCAGCGCCAGCAGCACCAGGCCGACCAGGAGCACCACCAGGAAACCGCGCATGGCAACCTCCTCCGCAGTGATGTCGCTCAGTCGCGACCCGCAGTCGTGCCCCCACAGGGGATCGAACCCTGGACCCGCGGATTAAAAGTCCGCTGCTCTGCCAGCTGAGCTATAGGGGCGCTCGCGACAGTGTAGCGACTGTCGCTCGGCTGCCCGCCGTGACGGTCGCCGCGACGGGTTCGGCCGTCGCGGGGCGGGGCCTCGACAGGCTCGGCCACCGTGGTTGGGTCGGGCTCGGGTGTCGTGGGGTCGTCGTCGGATCCCGAGTCTCGCAGCGCGTTTCCGCGAGGAGACGCGAGCGAGCGTCGACGAGACGCAGCGCCAGAGGTTGCCGGCCCGGCGTCGACCCCGCCCCTCGCCGACTCCACCAGAGGTCAGGACTTCCAGCGGTAGAGGTGGTGCTCCCACTCGTTCTCGAACGTGTCGCTGAACACCCCGTCCTTCACCGCGACAGTCCGGTTCTCCTCCATCACCTCAAGCTGGTCCGGCGTGACCCCCTCGGGCAGGCGGAACTCGTAGGTGCCCTTCTCGTGCTGGATCCGCTGCATCGCAATCAGGTAGCTGTGGCCGTCGGGCGCCTTGGGCCAGTAACGGGTGTGCAGGTCCGCATGGAAGGTGCGCGGCTCGGACTGGGAGTAGAGCACCGGCGCCAGGGTCTGCAGCCGTGCGGTCACCTTCTTCACCCGATCGCTCACGCCGCGGGCGTAGTGACCGTCGTTGCGCACACCGAAGGCGCCGGGACGCCAGCTCAGCCAGGAGTCGTCGGTCACCTCCCGTGGGTCGACGCCCTTCTTCGGCTCGCTGCGGCAGTACCAGAAGCGGTACTCCTCCTTGGAATCCCGCACGGTGTCGCCCACCTTGTAGGTTTCACTGGCCTTCCAGATCGGCGCCGGCTTGTCGTCGGCGAAGGTCTGGGGAAAGATCAGGATTCCGCTGGCGCCCGCCGTGATGCAGGACATCAGGGCACCCTCCACCTCGTCGGCGGTGGGCACCGAGCCGTAGCCGGGCTCGCCCTTGCGCACCACATTGGCATGGCCAATCGCCACCACGCCCCAGACCGGCATGGGGCGGCTGAGGAAGGCGCGGCAACGCTCCACCACCATGCCGTGGGCGGCGGCGCGACGGATCACGTCCTCGGGCAGGTTCCAGGCCTTGGCCACCTGCGAGCGCATGGTGGGATGCACGCAGTAGGAGTAGAGGTCGGCGGAGACCTGGTGCAGGTCCGGCCGGTCGATCAGCGGCTTGACCCGGTAGCGGTCAATCGAGGAGATGGTGACGCCGGTGCCGAAGTTGGAGTAGGCCAGGTACCCCTTGGGGTGCTTGTCCAGGTTCTCCTCCAGCTTCTTCATCTTGACGCTGTCCATGTCGGCCTCGTCCTCGGGCAGCCACCCGACGGTCTCCGCCCCGGCCTTGCCGTTCATGTCCATCCCGGTGGTGCGGATGGCCCACATCCCGGACTGCTGCAACGCCTCCGGGGTGACCTTCGGGTCCACCACCACACCGCCGTGGGTGTAGTTCTTCTCCTGCTTCAGCTCCTCCACCGTGCCGTTGATCCACCACTCGGCGACGGGGAAGCGGGTGGCGTCGGCCAGCACCTCGGCATTGGTGAACTGCTTGTAGTAGTTCTCCGGGCCGCCGAAGTAGGCGTCGACGCCCCGCACGACGGGCTGGGCATTGGCGGCGACCGCCGCGTCGTAGTGTGCCTTGATCCGGTCCGCGGGCAGCGGGGAGCCGAAGATGGCGTACTGGGACCACTGCCCGGACAGTGAGGCGCCCGTGCCCTTCTTCACGTCCCGGGTGCCGACGGCGGCGCCGGTGACCTTGCCCTTGTAGGGCCCGATGTTGCCGGTGCCCACCTGCTTGCCGTCCAGGTAGCCGTTGACCCCGCCCTTGTCGGTGACGGTGAGCGCGTAGTGGTGCCACTGGTTGGTGGTCCTGGCCGTCTTGAAGTGTGCCCCCTTGTACTCGGGGCCCTCGGCCGCCAGGCCGGTGCCGTCGCGTTCCAGACCCAGGGCCCAACCCACCTGGTCCTGGTCCGACGGGATGGCCAGCAGCGCCTGGTTGAAGTTCGGCTCCTCCTGGAAGAGCCACATCTCCACGGTCACGCCGGTGGTCGGCACCTCGGCCAACCAGTCCTTCGCGTCGGGAATCTCCACCCAGGCCGTGTCATTGCTCAGGCCCGAGTAGAAGGCCCGGCCCACGCCATTGGGTGCCGGGGTGCTCAGGGCGTCGTTGACCCACCACTTGTCACCGTGCATCACGGTCTTGCGCTGGTGGCCGGACTGGTCCGCGGGGGCCTTGGCGCCCGAGTCGTCCTGGAAGTCCAGGTAGAGCAGCGGCTTGTCGGCCAGGATCGCCTCCTTCAGGCTGCCCTTGACCGCGGGTCCCGACGGGTTGCCGGCGGAGCCGCCCGCGCTGCTCGGGTCGCTGGGGCTGGGGCTCGGCTGCTCCTCGGGCTCATCCTTGGTGCAGCCGACGACGGTGGTCGCGGCCAGACCGGCGGCGCCGATGGCAAGGAAGGTGCGGCGATTGGTGGTCACGTGGTTGGGTGCCCTTCGGATCGTTCGGACGGGGTTCGGACAATTCATCGGGGGATACGGTCAGGCTAACAACCGACCCGCTCAGCCCCTATCCTGAAAACCATGTGGACGAACGACCAGACGACTGACCCAGTCGAGTCGTCGCCCACCCCCGACCAGAGCCCGGGGCAGACCGGTCAGCGGCCGCCGTCGCGGCTGGCCGCCGTGCGTCGGCTCTGGGCCTGGGCTCAGCAGATCTCCGACGTCGTCACCCCCACCAACCTGGTCTTTGGCCTGATTGCGCTCGGCCTGGTGCTGGTGGGTGCCTTCGGCGGCTGGTCCCATGTCCGGGCTGTCGAGGAGGAATTGCCTGTGGTGGCAACGGGTTCCGAGCTGTCCGCGTCGCCCTTCAAGCTCACCGTGACCAAGAGTTGGTATGCCGACGAGGTGCCCAAACTGCTGCGCAAGACCCCGGGGCAGCGCTATCTGCTGGTGGTGGGCAAGGTGACCTCCGAGCACCCGGATCCCGTCCTGCCCGTGATCTTCCAGGAGGCGCTGCGGATCGATGTGCCGGGCTGCGTCCCCGGTGGCATGGTGACCGTCCCCGGCGTCTGCCACCCGGAACGAATCCTGCGCGAGGACAGCCTGGACATGCCGTCCCTGCAGCCCGGGATGGAGCAGTTGTTCGTGGCGGTCTTCAGGCAGGATTCAGCCAGTCCCACCCCTAGTCAGATGACCGTCATAGCCTCATCACAGGTCTGGCGGGCCTCCAATCTGGACGGCGGGATGGGCTGGCGAGACATCACCCCGGCGGCCACCGTGACCGTTCCCACCAAGAAGCTGGCGTCATGAGGGAGGCGGCATGAGGCGTCAACAGGCCGCCACGGCCGTCGCCGTGCTGGCGGCGATGAGCGTCGGATCCCTGGTCAATGAACGCCTGCACGACCCCACTGACGTGCTGGAGCAGCGCTACGAGCGCACCGGTGTGGTGGGTCAGGCGGTGCCGATGCGCACCCTGTCCGTCACTGTGCACGGGGTGAGCAGCGCTGCGAAGGTGAAGAACTACTCCGGGGTGGCCACCACCCGCGGCATCTGGTTGGTGGTGGACCTGGGCTACACCGCCAAGGACAGCACCGAGTCGCTGGACCCCGGCAGCATCGTGTCCGTCGACGGGCGACGCTTCGGCGGCAAGCAGGCGGTGACGCTGAGCTGCGGCGTGTCCCTGCCCGGCATCGAGCACGGCTGCCGGCAGATCTTCGAGCTGCCCAAGGGGGTGCTGGCCGGCGCCCGCTATGAGGTGCCAACGGCCGGTGGGCAGCAGGGCGATGACGTCGCCGTGATCGACCTGCAGATTGACCAGGCCAGGGCCCAGAAGCTGGAGGCCAGCACGGCCACCTTTGACGCGGAGCAGGAGAACTCCTGATGGCACTCACTACCGCCCCGACGTCCTGGTGGCGACGCAACCGGCTCTGGCTGGCCCTGCTCCTGCCGCTGCTGGCGCTGGCCGTCGCCTCGTCGTCGTGGGCCTACTTCCGGCTCTACCGGACGCAGCAGTACCACCAGGCGCATCGCGCCACCGACGGCACCGTGCACCTGGTGCATCCCACCCGGGACACGGGCTTTGACTACACCATCGACGTCACGATGCACCTGGTCAGGGTCGAGAAGGTGACCGACGGCTCCTGGAGCGTGCCCCCCGGGCAGACGCTCTGGCGCAGCGTGGTGCGCTTCGAGGCCGACCCGGAAGCGCTGCTCAACGGCTGCAGGGTCAGCCTGCTGGACCGTCAGGGGCGCAGGTTCGTGCCCGGCGTCGGCATGAAGGCGGGCGCCGCCGCCCGCGGCGCGGTGGAGAACGAGTGTGTGCCCAGGGATCACAGCGGGCCGGCGGTGATCGCGGGCAAGGTGCTGCCGCCCAATGAGGGGGAGGAGCGCCCGCCGAGCTGGGAGAGCACCAGGTTGTGGGCGCTGCCCGACGGGGCGGAGCCCGGCGAACTGCGGATCGCGTGGAGCCCGCCCCACTACGCGGCCTTGCCGGTCTCCTGAAACCCGGGTTTCCGGGGATCGACGGACTGGGGCGCTTGTCCTGTGGAACTTTGGGTGCCGAAGTCACGACACAAACTTCCTCGGGACAGCTGTCCAGGGTCTTGTGCCCGATTCACAGGGTGTTGTCCATTTGTTGTCCGTCGGCGCCGGGCCCTTCCGCTGGTCTCCCGGGGACAGCAGGCTCGAAAGCATGCGGCCCCGGATTCCCCTTCCAGAACCCCTGCGTGACCTGATCACGGCTCAGGCCTGCGCAGTCAGCGCAGCTCAATGCAGGATGGTGGGCTTTCCCCGTAGCGCGGTGGCTCGGCTGATCCGGGAGGGTCATTGGGTGCGAGCGGGGCGCGGGTTGTACGTCGCCCACACTGGGGAGTGGAGCGCAGGAACCCGCCAATGGCTGGCGCTGCTGGCCGCGGGGGAGGGGGCCGCCCTGGCCCGGGACACCGCCGGTGCGTTGCAGGGCTGGTACCGAGCTTCCGACCGGATCATGCTCCTGGTTCCAAGCAGCCACCGGTCGGTGCAAGCCGGGCCATGGGAGGTGATGCGGACCAGGATCCCCTTCAAGTCGGTGGGCGAGCCGCCCCGGACCACCGTGGAACGTACGGCGCTGGACCTGGTCCGACAGCACCCGGACAAGACGGTGGCGATTCTGGCCGATGCCGTGAACTCCCGAAAGACCACGGCCAAGCGCATCCTGGCGGAGCTGGAGAAGTTCGACATCTTCCCGCGGCGGGAGGTCGTGCGCGGGGCGTTGGGTGATGTGGGGCAGGGCGCACTGAGCGTGCTGGAGGTGATGTGGCTCCAGGACGTGGAGCGTCCCCACGGCCTGCCGGCCGGAGTGCGCCAGACACGCAGCAGGGCGGGATTTCGCGACATCCGCTATGGGCCCCTGCTGGTTGAGCTGGATGGACGCCTTGGCCACACCGGTTCGGCTGTCTTCCGAGACATGGACAGGGACAATCTTCACGTCCTGCAAGGTGAGACGACAATGCGTTTCGGCTTTGCGGACACCGATCAGAGGCCGTGCGCCTGCGCGGCGATGGTTGTGGCGGGCCTGCGAATGCTGGGCCAGCCAGTTGACTTCCGATCCTGTCGCCGCGGCTGCGTGGAGTCGGAGGCGCTTCTTGACCGGAGCAGGTGAGACGTAGGCAAGTAGGTCGCTTGTCCTGTGGAACCTTGCGTGTTGACTTCACAGCACAAAGTTCCACAGGACAGGTGTCCAGTGTTCTTGAGGCGGTGCGTGGCCCGGATCAGGGCTCGGCGGACGCCTTCGGTGCCTGCAGGGAGGGGCCTCGACAGGCTCGGCCGCCGTGGTTGGGGTGGTGTCTCGGCCGCCGATGACTGGGCTCGGAACGGCCTCAGGCGCCGGCGTGCTGGGGCGTGGGGGTCCCGGCGTCGGTGGATCCCTCCGGGCTTGTCAGAGTGGTCTGGGCGCCGACGACGCGGTTGACCGCGGCCGCCAGCAGCGCCATCGCCACCACGAAGTAGACCGCCTGCTGACCCAGTTGGAGGAAGGGTTCGGTGGCCACCCGGGCCAGCCCTTCCTGCGGCCCCACCAGCCAACGCTGCAGCCAGGCGACGCCCACCTGGAGCTCGCCGGCGGCGACGAAGACCAGGCAGAACAGCACCATCGGGATGATGCCGGCGGCGGCCACCCGGCCGATCGCGGCGGCGGTCTCCTTGACCGGGGTGGTCACCGGCTCCACGCTCTGGGCCACCACCCGTCGCACGGGGCTGGGAATCCGCCGCAACTGCTGGGTGCGGATCTCCGGGGCGCTCAGGGTCCCCTCCCGCAGCTGGGCCCCGTAGACCGCGGCACCGATCGCCAGCCAGGCCACCGGCAGCACGACGATGGCTGACAGATTGCCCAAGAGCGTGGAGATGGCGTCCACCAGGCTCTGGAAGGCGGTACCGATCGCCCCGGCCCACGCCACGAAGCGCTGGTACTGCTCGATGATCCCGACGATCACCGCCCGGGTGGTCACCCACTCCTGGATGGCGCCCAGTCGGTGGGTCAGCACCGCGCCCAGGGTGACCATCCACAGGGCCTCCAGATAGCCGTTCAAGGCGGCCCAGCCCAGATGCCGACGCGGCAGCTCGAAGCCCACGATGGTCTTGCGCAGCACCAGGGCCACCACCACCAGCGTGAGCAGCAGCCATTCCGGCGCGACGGTGGAGCGGGCGAAGTCCGCTGCGAGTCCCTCGTTGAGCCACTCGTCGGCGGTGTTGGAGTGGATGTAGGTGGTCACGTCGGTGCGCAACAGGCCCTGGGCCGAATAGACCGCCAGGAAGGGGATCAGCACCTCGGTGGCCACCACCAGGTGCCCGCGCAGGCGCTCGTTGCGGCCCTGGTGGGCCTGGGTGAAACCGGCGAAGGCGGGCAGTGACGCCGCGGTGCTGCGCAGCATCATCACCAGGCTGAGCAGGGTGCTGATCGGCGCCAGCGGCAGGATCAGGGCGCCCAGGGTGCGGTTCACGTCGGCGGTGGCGACGGCCAACCACATGAAGCCGCGACGGCCCGCGGCGCCCAGCAGGAACCAACCCAGCAGCGCGGGCCAGTGCCGGGCCAACAGCTGCAGCCCATCGACGATCACTTCGCGCAGCGCACCCAGCGCCTCGGTGAGGAACTTCACGGGCTCATGGTAGAAGCCGGCGGGTGCTCTTTGGACGAACTTCTGGGACATGCGCCCAAGGATTGTTCACCATCCGTTGATCTTCCCGGGCTACGGTGAAGGGGTGCGTACCCCACGAGACATCGAATGCTGGCTGACCGACAAGGACGGCGTCCTGGTCCACGAGGACCAGCCGATCAACGGAGCCGCCGAGCTGATCCAACGCTGGGTTGACACCTCGCACCGCTTCCTGGTGCTCACCAATGACTCGTCGATGACCCCGCGGGACCTGAGTGCCCGGCTGGATCGCTCCGGCCTGACGGTGCCCGAGGAGAACCTGTGGACCTCCGCCCTGGCCACCGCCGCCTTCCTGCAGCGGCAGAAGCCCGGCGCCCGGGTCTATGCCATCGGTGAGGCGGGGCTGACCACGGCGCTGCACCAGGCCGGCTTCATCCTGACCAGCACCGAGCCCGACTATGTGGTGCTGGGCGAGACCCGCACCTACTCCTTCGAGTCGATCACCCAGGCCATCCGGCTGGTGGTGGGCGGCGCCAAGTTCATCACCACCAACCCGGACACCACCGGGCCCAGCGCCCAGGGCCTGCTGCCGGCCACGGGCGCGGCCGCCGCGATGATCACCGCCGCCACCAACCGCAAGCCCTACGTGGTGGGCAAGCCCAACCCGATGATGTTCCGCTCCGCCATGAACAAGATCGACGCGCATGCCGAGACGACGGCGATGATCGGGGACCGGATGGACACCGACATCGTCGCCGGGATGGAGGCCGGCCTGTTCACGGTGCTGGTGCTCACCGGGATCACCGGCCGGTTGGACCTGGAGCGCTTCCCCTACCGCCCGGACCTGATCGTGGAGAGCGTGGCCGAGCTGCGGGACATGATCTGAGCCCTGGGTCTCCGGCCTCTCGACAGGCTCGGAGAGCGTGGAGTCAGGCTCGGGGAGCGTGGAGGTCCCAGGGGCAACGCCTCGGTGGTCAGACCATCCAGGGTGGGTCGATCTGGGGCTCGAAGGAGTGGGCCTCCCAGTGCTGCCACCAGTTCTCGGCGCCCTCGGGCGCAATCCCGTCGCGCAGCCGGGGCACCTGCTCCCGCAGGTCGTACTTCAACCGGGCCAGCAGCAGCAGGTCCCGCTCGTCGTGCGTTCGGTTGTCGTCCAGATAGTCGCGTTCCAACTCCCAGATCCGGCGACGCGCCGCGATGATGCTGCGGCCCAGGGCCTGCTCGGCCGCCGTCGCTCCCAGATGGTGCTCCGCGGCCCGGATCCAGCCGTAGTCCCGGTTGATCCGGATCAGCCCGGGGTCAATGGTCAGCGCGTCGTGCACGTCGAACTCGGGCTCGATCACGATTGCCCCGGCGCTGCGGGCATAGGCCACCTCGTCCCGCTCCGTCTCGTCGGACTGGATCTCCGTGGCCCGCAGCATGATGGCGAACATGTCCTTGTCCGCAAAGGATTCCGAGGGCCTGACCCCGGGCGCGTTGGAGGTGACGACGTAGCTGGTGGTGCATCCCAGCGGGCCAATCGCCATCTCGGCCGGAAGGTTCTCCCGCACCCCGCCGTCGACGAAGTGCTCCTCGTCGATCGGCACCGGGGTGAAGACCGTCGGGATGGAACACGACGCCAGCACCCCGCGGGAGAAGTCGTGCACCGCGCCCGGCACCTCGACGTCGTAGCGGTCCACCAGATGGCCGTCCTCGCGCATGAAGCGCAGCTCGCCGGTCTCCAGGCTGACCAGCGCGATCCGCGTCGTCAGCCCGGAGGTGGACACCCGGGCCGAGTCGAACAGCCCACCCTCGCCCAACAGCGCCCGCAGGATCGGGCCCGGGATGTACATGGAGCGGGTCTTCTCCGCCCCGGTGAGGATCACGCCCAGGTCATTGCCGACGCCCTTCATCCGGCTCAGGCCGGCGATGATCGTCATCACCTGGCTGGGGGACAGGTCGGGTGAGCTGACCGCCGGGTCCAGGGTGGCCAGCGCCAGGGTCTCCAGCTGCCCGGTGAGTTCGGCCTGGGCCTGCTCCGGGCTGTCCAGGTCCTCCTGCTGCTCGTCGTCGGGATCAATCTGGAAGCCCCGGGTGAAGGGCAGTTGGATCCGGGGCAGGGTGCGCGCAGTGCTGCCCAGCCAGGTGCCGCCGCGGTTCTCCCGCTGCAGCAGGGCCATCAGCTCCGGCCCGCGGGCGCGGAAGCGGCGGAACCAGGCGCGCTCGGTGAACATGTCGCTCTGCCGGGTCATGGACAGCCACAGTTCCTCCAGGGCGCGGATGCTGGCCGCCTGCTCCCGCGGGTCGCTGGACTGGGCAATCAGGGCGGCCAGGATGGAGCCGGCCGAGGTGCCCACCACCACGCTGGGGTTGATGCCCACTTCGTCGTAGAGGTAGCGCAGCGCCCCCAGCTGAAAACTGGCCTTGGAGCCGCCGCCGGAGAGCACCAGCCCTTGGCGTTCCTCGCGCGACGGGTGCATCACGGCGCCGATGCCGAGCCAGGGTCGTCGAGCCATGGCCCCAGACTACTGGCGGCCCGGGGCGGGCGACCGTGTCTGCCTCATCGGTGTGCGTCAACCGGCCTATCCGCAGGACTACTGCGTGGAACTGGCCCGACGGTCGGTCGCCAGATCTGCATCGACGGGGGTCCCGCAACAGCCGCTCGGGTTTCATTTTCCCGCTACGGAAATATCCGTAGCGGGAAAACGAAACCCGAGCGGCCGGGACTCGGGGCGGGCGATGTCCGGGCCGGGACGTGGGGGCGGCGAGGGAGGGGGCCCAGCGGGCTCACAGCGGGGGTGGTCCAGAATTGAGCCGTGACTCCCGAGCTTGATTCCGGTCTGGCGCCTGCCCCCACGGCCGCGGCCCAGACCCCCGGCGGCGCCCCGGTGAACACGCGCGCCACCGCCCCCACGGACCTGACCCGTTTCGCGTGGCTCTCGATTGCCGCCGCCGTCGCCACCATCGCCCTGAAGACCGTCGCCTGGCGGATCACCGGATCCGTCGGCCTGCTCTCCGATGCCGCGGAATCGGTGGTCAACCTGGTGGCCGCCGTCGTCGCCCTGGTGGCGCTGAAGGTGGCCATCAAGCCGCCGGACAAGGACCACAACTTCGGCCACAGCAAGGCCGAATACTTCTCCGCCGCCATCGAGGGGGCGATGATCTTCGTCGCCGCCGGCGTGATCGTGCTGACCGCCGTGCAGCGCTTCCTCCACCCGCAGCCACTGGAGAATGTCGGGATCGGCCTGCTGGTCTCCGTCGTGGCGTCGGTGCTGAACGGCACCGTCGCGTGGGTGCTGCTGCGGGCTGGCAAGAAGCATCGCTCCATGACCCTGGTGGCCGACGGCAAGCACCTGCTCACCGACGTGTGGACCTCCGTCGGCGTGGTGCTGGGCGTCGGCCTGGTCTGGTTGACGCACTGGCCGCGGCTGGACGCCCTGGTGGCCCTGGCCGTCGGCATCAACATCCTGTTCACCGGCGGCAAGCTGATGCACGAGTCCGGGATGGGCCTGATGGACGTCAGCCTGCCCAAGGAGGACAACAAGCGGATCCGCGAGATCCTGGAGAGCTTCACCGGCGAGCACGTGATGTTCCATGGTGTGCGCACCCGGGAATCCGGAAACCGGCGCTTCATGGACATGCACCTGCTGGTGCCCGGCGCCTGGAGCGTGCAGCAGGCGCATGACCTGGTGGAGGACATCACCGATGCGTTGCTGGCCGACTACCCGGATCTGCACGTGATGATCCACGCCGAGCCGATAGAGGATCCGCGGTCCTACGACGACTACGACTTCGGGATCAGCTGAGCTCCGGCGGACCTGCTCGTCGAAGGGGCGCCGTGCTCGCGGTCGGGCCGCCCCGCGCGTGGAACCGTCGGCCTCCGAGGGGTAGAACCCTGGCAAGCCGACGGTTGGGTGGGCAGGGCAACCGTCCAAGAAGCAGGGTGGGAACCGGCGCGCGGCATCGTTCCCTAGGATGTCGCCATGACTGAACAGGCGCCGACCGCCGCCGTCCCCGGCTGGGACGACTACTTCCTGGGTATCGCGACGGCGGTCTCGGCCCGTGCCAAGTGCACCCGACGCCGGGTGGGCGCCCTGCTGGTGCTGGAGCGCCGGATCATCGCCACCGGCTACAACGGGGCCGCGCCCGGCCGCCCCGACTGCCTGGAGGGCGCCTGCCCCCGCGGCCAACTGGGCTATGACCAGGTGCCCGGGCTGGGCGACTACGACCGGCCCGGAACCCCGGGCTTCTGCATCGCCATCCACGCGGAGGTGAATGCCCTGCTCTTCGCCACCCGGGACACCAAGGGCGCCACCGCCTACATCACCGACGAGCCCTGCCCCGGTTGTCGCAAGGCCCTGGCGGCAGCCGGGATCGTGCGGGCCGTCTGGCCCGAGGGGGGGCTGGACGGGGATCAGCTGGTGGCCTGGTAGTGCCGAGGACAGGCGGGGCGGGAAGCCGATGACAGAACAGAGGGCCATCGTCAGCGGTGGGGGAATCGGCGGGTTGGCTGCCGCCGTCTCTCTGGCCAGGACGGGTTGGCACGTGACCGTACTGGAGCAGGCAGCGGTCTTCTGGGAGGCAGGAGCCGGTCTGCTGGTGACCCGCAACGGCTGGCGCTGCCTGGAACGTATTGGTGCGGCAGACGCGGTGATTGCGGACGGGGCTGTGGTGCGCAACCTGGGTGTGCGGGACCTTGACGGTGGCTGGGTGCTCCAGTTCGCGGACGGCCCAGACCTGCAGGCCATTGGGGTGCACCGGCGCGCCCTGCATTCCGCCTTGCTGGAGTGCGCCGCGGCGCAGGAACGGATCACACTCTTGCCCGGCTGTCGGGTGATCGACGCCGCTCCGGGCCAGGACAGGGGAGCGCAAGCCACGGTTGTCTGGTTGGAGGATGGCGAGACACGCGTCGGTCATGCCGACCTGTTGGTGATTGCCGACGGTGCTCAGAGCGCCCTGCGACGGACGGTGGATTCCGCCCCGACCGTGTCCAGTGGCTTCTCCAGTTGGCGGGCGGTGGTGGACGATGCCGTGTGGCCGGAGGCGACGGCCCAGACCTGGTGGGGCCCCGGAGCCGAGTTCAGCGCGCAGGCAATTGGCGGCGGCAAGGCCTGCTGGCAGGCCACCTTCCGACACGACGCTGGACGGGGTTTCGGCGATGACCGATCGGCCGCCCGGGAACGCTTCCGGGACTGGCCGGAGACGGTCCAGGATCTGGTGGCCGCCACGGCCGATGGGATGCTGGTGCGCCATGACCTGTTCGAGGTCCGCCCTGATGCCCAGACTTTCGTCACGGGCCGGGCCGTGCTGTTGGGGGATGCCGCGCATGCCATGCTGCCGACCCTCTTCCAGGGTGCCAACCAGGCACTGGAAGATGCCGTGGTGCTGGGGCACTGCCTGTCCCGTGGGCTTGAGCTGGGCCGGGCGCTGGCCGAGTACGACGCCCAGCGGCGGGAGCGCACCCAGAAGGTGGCGCACTGGGCCCGGGCGGTCACCGAGCGCGGTGCTGGTGGCGGTGGGCGGTCGATAGTCGGCTGGATGCAGGCCGCGGGGGTGACCCCGGGCCGCAGCCTGAAGCGGGCCCAGCGGATCTTCGGGTGGGAGCCTCCGACGGGCTGAACTGGCCCCTCGGCAAGCTTGGGGGGGTCGTGCGGCGGGGCGCTCGGCCCTTGGCAAGCTCGGGGATCGTGGTTTCGGAGAGGCTCGGGAATCGGGCCTCAGACCTCCACCAGATTCCGCACGCCGGCCCGTCGGGCCTGCTGCCGGAAGGAATCCATCTGCAGGGCGGAGTACATCGTCGGATTGCGTTCCCGCTCGAACAGGAAGGTCCTGGTGGGCAGCACGTCGTACTTCGCCGCCGCCATCGGGTTGTAGTTCAGCAGCTCATAGCGCACGTCGGGGTACAGGCCGCTGATATGGCGGGCGATTCCCTCGATGTTCTCCACGGTGTCGGTGACGGTCGGGATCATCGGGGTGCGGACCGTGACGTCGTCGCGCCGATCCCCGGTGAGCAGCACCGCCAGATTCTTCAGGATCAGCTCATTGTCGTGACCGATCCAACGCTTGTGCTGCACTGGGTCGATCAGCTTGCAATCGGCGAAGACGTGGTCGGTGTAGGGCAGGGCCTCCAGCAGGAATTCGGTGCGCACATTCAGCGCGGTCTCGATGGCGGTGTTGATCCCCTCGGCCTTGAGCGCCTGGAGCAGCGCCGCCGCGAAGTGCGGCATGAACAGCGGCTCCCCGCCGGACAAGGTGACACCACCGCCATTGCCGAAGAAGACCTCGTCCCGCTTGAGGATCTCGACCAGCTCGGCCACGGTGTGCCGGGTGGCATTGAAGGTGATGGCGCCGGTGGGGCAGCGGTTCACCTGCGCCAGCCAGTCGGCCTCGTGGACGGTGATGTCCACCTCCACGTGCCCGTCGTCGTCCACCGTGGCCTCCCCATGGGTGGCATTGGTCACGCACAGCATGCAGTCGATGCACTTCTTGCGGAAGAAGACTGGCCCCATCCGGGGCTCCATCGTCTCCGGGTTCTGGCACCACTGGCAGGCGAGGCTGCAGCCCTTGAGGAAGACGGTGGTGCGGATGCCCGCGCCGTCATGCGTCGAGAAGCGACGGATGTCGACGACATTGGCCGCCAACTGGGACGCGTCGGGCGCGGGCATCGGCTCAGAGCTCCTGGGTGGTGCGGGCGATGATCTCGTCCTGCAGATCACCAGAGAGCTCGGTGAAGTACGCGGTGTAGCCGGCGACACGGATGGTCAGGCTGCGGTACTGGTCCGGATTGGCCTTGGCAGCGATCAGATCCTCCCGGCGGACGACGTTGAACTGGACGTGCGGAATCTCCAGCTGCACGAAGGAGCGCAGGAACTGGGCGAACTTGTCCACATTGGTCTCGGTGTCGAAGAAGCTCGGCAGGAACTTCAGGTTGAGCAGGCCGCCATTGCTGGTCCAGGAATTGTCCATGGAAGCGACGGACTGCAGCACGGCGGTGGGGCCGGCCATGTCCCGGCCGTAGACGGGGGACAGACCGCCGTCGGCCAGCGGGGTGGCGGCCTTACGACCGTCGGGGGAAGCGCCGACATTCTGACCCATCGGCACGTGCGCGCTGACGGTGTACATGCCGGTGTGATAGCGGCCGCCGCGGATGTTGGTGTAACCCTTGAGTTGGTCGGCGAAGAAGCCGGCCCACTTGCTGCCCAGCTCGTCCACGTAGGCAATGTCATTGCCGTACTTGGGCGCCTTGTTCAGCATCAGCGCCTGCTCCACCTCGTATCCGACGAAGTCCTGGCGCAGGGCCTCCAGCATGGTCTCGCGGCTGATGGTGCGGTCGTCGAAGACCAACTTCTTCAACGCCGCCAGACTGTCGGCCAGCGAGGCCACCTGGATCATCTGGATCCCGGACAGGTTGTACTTGGCACCGCCAGCGGTCACGTCGATTCCTTGCGACAGGCAGTCGTCGATCACCGCGGACAGGAAGGCAGTGGGCAGCACGTCGATGTGGGCGTGCTCGACGACCTCGCAGGCGGCGATCATCTTGGCGACATAGTGCTCGATGGTCTTGGCGAAGGCGGTTTCAAGATCCGCCCAGCTGGCGTACCCGGTCAGGTTGCCGAAGTCCGGGCCGATCTTCTCCCCGGTGAGCAGGTCAACGCCACCGGTGAGGGTGAGCTCCAGCGCCTTGTTCAGGTTGAACATGGCGGCATCGCTCCAGCCCAGGTTGTTACCCTGGGTGGTCAGCTCGACGCAGCCGACGATGGCGTAGTCCAAGGCATCGGTGTGGCTGATCCCCACCTGCTCCAGCGCGGGGATGACGGAAGCGTCATTGAAGAACTGCGGCATGCCCGAGCCCTTCGCGACGACCCGGACCGACTCCTTGAGCAGGTCCTCGTTGGTGCGCTCATGCAGCCGCACGGAGAGGTTGGGCTGTGGCAGTCCGAGGTGCTTCTGAGCGGCGAGGAACAGGAAGGACAGGTCATTGGCGACGTCATTGCCCTGGCTGTCTTGGCCACCCAGTGCGATGTTGAAGCCGATCGGGAAACCGGCGAAGTACTTGGCGCTGCTGGCATTGCGCAGGTAGACGATCTGGTTGAACTTGAGGAAGAGGCACTCGATCACCTCGAGGGCTTCCTCCTTGGTCATTCCGTCGGCCAGGCTCGCCTGGTAGTAGGGCAGCAGTGCCAGATCGAGCCGGCCGGGGGAGAAGGAGGAGGCATTCGACTCGGTGTGCAGCACCACGAACAGCACCCACAGGCTCTGGACTGCCTCGTGGAATCCCTGCGCGGGGCGTTCGGCCAAGGCACGCATGGTGCTCGACACCCTGCGGAGGTCCGCCGCGTCCTCGTCGGTGGCGGTGGTGGCCATCTCATCGGCCAGGTCCGCGTAGCGGGTCATGAAGGTCTGCACACCGGCCATCGCGATCTCGACGGAGCGGTAGAAGTCGGCTTGCTGACCTGTGGCGGTCGCGCCGCGCACCGCTGCCTCCTGCGCGATCGCCGCAGGTCCCTCGGCCAGCCAGCGGGGCACATTCGGGCAGATGTGGCCCTGGGAGTGGTCGGTCTGGTTGATCTTGACGACCTTGCCCATCTCCTTGATCTCGCGGCCGTGGCGCTGGGCGATGACGTCTTCCAGGCTCTTTCCCTTCCAGACCGGGTAGATGTCCTCACGGAAGGTACGGATGGTCTGCCCGTCCACCTCGAAGCGATCCTGCGGGCGGGTGGGCAGGGTCTCGATCTCACGGTCCACCCAGGAGGCGCCGGCTTCGGGGGTGATCACGCCAGCCCGGACGCTGGGGGTGCGATTGCCGACCACCAGTTCACCGGGCGTGATGGCAATCGGCAGTTCGGTCAGCGCGGCGGCCAGCGCCAGGGCGCGGCGCACGATCACCGGCTCGTCGGCGTGGTCGCGGTAGATCCGGGTGGTGATCACGGCTTGGTCGACGGAGACGACGCGCTCCTCGGCGAGCATCTCGAGGCGGAGCCGGTCAATTCGCGGGCTCGACGGCACGTCGGAGAGGGGCTGGTGGGTGGTTTCGAGCGACATCAACGACTCCTTGGCCATCGAGTAAGTGTATCGATACACCAACGGTACTACCGCGCGTCGTGGAGGATCAACCAAGGTGGTCAGCGGCGCAGGCAGGTGGAGTCTCGCACCACCAGCGTCGGGGGCACCAGGATCCGTTCCAAGGGACGGTGAGGCTCGGCCGATCGGGCCAGTACCAGACGAACCGCCTGCTCCGCGAGCTGGGCGACGTGATGGTCCACCGAAGTCACCGTCGGGTGGGTCGAGGCGGCGATCGCGGTGTCGTCGAAACTGGCCACTGCCACGTCCACGCCAGGGGTGCGTCCCGCGGCCCGCAGCGCGCCCAGGGCGGAGAGCAGATGGGTGTCGTTGTAGGTGACCAGGCAGTCGGCCTGTGCGGACTGATCGGTGGTCAGCCCGCCGACGCCGCCCAGTGCCAGCTGCACCGGCCCGCCCAGGCCTTCGGAGAGGCCGCTGCGACGATCCGCCAGTTGGGCCGACTGAGTGCCGCCCACCAGAACCACCCGCCGCAGACCCTGTCGCGCCAGATGGATGCCCAGCAATCGGCCCGACTCCCGGTTGTCCACCCCGACGAAGTCGCAGTCCAGCCCCGGCACCTCGCGCAGCAACTGCACCAGCGGCTGGGCGGCCGCCAGGAAGTGCAGGCGTTCGGCCGTCGCCTCGGCGGTGGGGAGCAGGATCAGCCCGCCGAGGAACTGTTCCGCCAAGGAGCGGGCACTGCGGGCCTCGTGCTCGGGGTCGCCAAAGGAAAAGCTCTGCAGGACCGACATTCCCTGGGCCGCCACCGCTCGGTCAACCGCCATGGTCACCTCCGCGAAGAAGGGATTGCGGATGTCGGTCAGCAACAGGCCCAGCAGCGAGGACTGGCCGGCCCGGACCGCGGCTCCGGCCCGGTTGTAGACATAGCCCAGCTCGTCCATCGACGCCCTGACCTTCGCCTTCGTGGCCGCAGGAATCCGATCCGCGTCGCGCAACACCAGGGAGACGGTGGTGCGCGAGACGCCGGCATGGGCAGCGACGTCGGTGATGGTGGCGCGCTTCATTGCAGGGCCCCTGTCCGTGGTGGTTGGGCCCTCACTGTAATGGCAGGGCTCAGAGCAGGCCTGCCATGTGCTCCTCGAAGACGTCGACGGCCCGGGCTGCCAGCGGGTCACCGAAGAGGTCGGAAATCACGTCGGGAGAGATGGTGAAGCGGCGCACGCCGAGGTCGGTCATGGTGATCATGTGCTCGGCAGACTTGATCGAGGCCGCCACCACCAGGGGGCCGGTGCCGTCCTGCGGGATGGCGCGGGTCATGTGCGCGATCTCGGCAGCGGCGTCGCGCCCGGCCATGAACATCCGGTTGAAGTAGGGCGCGATGTACTCCACCTCCAGGGCGGCCGCGATCAGGGCCTGCTTGGCGGAGTAGACAGCGGTCATCAGTACCGGGATCTGTTCGGCGTGCAGCCGGGCGGTGGCCTGCGCACCGATCGCGGTGGCGGGCACCTTGATCACTGCCTCGGGAGCTGCCTCGCGCAGCCGGTGGGCATTGCCGTAGAGGGCCTCGGCATCGGTACCCCAGGTCTGGAAGAAGATCTCCTGGGCACCCAGCTCGTGCAGGCGCTGGTAGAGCGGGGCGACGTCGTCCAGTCGCACTCCGGCGTCCCGCAGCAGGGTCGGGTTGGAGGTCACACCGGAGAAGATGCCGGTGGGCAGCCACTGCTCGCTCACGGTCTGCTCGGCGCAGTCGATGTAGAAGCCCAGGGGGGCAAGGGTGGTCATGACGGTTCCTTTCGTGGGGGTTGGTGGTCAGTTGCGCAGGCTTTCGAGGGCCTGCTGCATCAACTTCTGGACTTCCAGGGTCTCGGTCAGCGGCATCAGCGGGGACTCGGTGAGGCCCAATCGCAGGCATTCGCTGACATGGCGTAGTTCGTAGGAATAGCCCAGACCGACGCGCGGGCAATCGATCTGCTGGGCCTCGGTGCCGGGCCGGTACAGCACCAGCTTGTCCATCCGGTGGAATCGCGGCGGGATGTCCACCCAGGCCTCGGTGCCCATCACGGCCATCCGTCCCGGACCGTAGGTCTTGAAGGAGATCCCGAGGGTGGCGAAACGACCGTTCGGATAGCCGAGCAGCATCCCGGCCTCACCGTCGACGCCATTGGGCATGGTGCCGCCGGTGACGGCCAATCGCTCGGGGAGCCCCAGCAGGTCGGTGGCCATGTGCAGGCAGTAGACCCCTAGGTCCAGCATCGCGCCACCGCCCATCGCGGCATTGAACAGCCGGTTGCGGTCATCGAAGTCGCGGTGTGCTGTCAGGTCGCCCTGCACGCTGCGCACCTCGCCCAGCACACCGTCGCTCATGAGCCGGCGCAGGGTGTCGTAGGCGGGCAGGAAGCGGGTCCACATGGCCTCCATGCAGAAGACGTCGCACTCCCGGGCGGCGTCGATGATCCGCTGGGTGTCGGTCAGGGTGGTGGTGAAGGACTTTTCCACCACCAGCGCCTTGCCGGCCTCGATGGCCCGCAGCGCCAGATCGGTGTGGAAGGCGTGCGGCGTCGCGAGGTAGACCACGTCGACGTCCTCAGCGGCGAACAGCTTGTCGTAGTCCATGAGGCGCAGGCCGAAGCGCTCGGCGAAAGCCTCGCCGTGGTCCTCGGGCCGGGCGCCGACGGCCATCAGCTCGATGCCGTCACCGGCGTGGGCGAATTCCTCTGCCATCACCGTGGCCTGGGCGCCGGGGCCAGCGATGGCCCAACGAATGGTCATGAGTGCTCCTGTGTTTAGGATTGAAGCGATTGGATCTGTTGTTTCTGGTTACGATCGCTGCTGACACGAAAGGTGACCGACATGGTTTCGATGAACCGGCAGCAGCGTGAGGCCCACATGCTGGACCTCCTGGCCCGGGATGGAAGCCTGTCGGTGGGGCGCTTGGCACGTGACCTGGGGGTCTCCGAGGTGACCATCCGGGGCCAGCTCAGGGATCTGGAGAACCGCGGCCTGCTGGCGCGGACCCACGGTGGTGCGCAGTCCACCTCGGTGCGCAATGTTCTGGAGCGGGAGCGGCTCAATGTGGAGGCCAAGGAACGGATCGCACGCGCCGCGGCCGCTCTGGTCAAGGATGGCGACAGCCTGATGATCGAGGCCGGCACCACCACTTCGGCCATCGTCCGGCACCTGGCCAACCGTCGCGGGATCCAGATCGTCACCAATTCCACGCTGGTCTTCGCGGCCGCGCGCAACAATCCCGAGCTCACCGTGATCCTCACCGGCGGCACCCTGCACCGCCAGACCGAGTCCTTGGTGGGGCCGGTGGCGCTGAGGGCGATCCGCGAATTCCATGTGCAGCACGCTTTCGTGGGGACCGACGGGTTCACCACCCGTCGGGGGCTGACCACGCCCTTTGCTGAGGGTGCGGAGGTGATCGTGGCCATGCGGGAGCAGGCGGACTCCACCTGGCTGGTGGCCGACGCCAGCAAGTGCGGCCGGGCGGGCTTCGTGCGGGTACTTGGCCTGGAGGATCTGGACGGGATCATCACCGACGATGCCCTGTCCGCCGAGGCACGGACTCAGCTGAAGCAGTCCGTGCCCCGGGTGATGGTGGTCTGATCCACCCGGGGCACGGAACTTCACTTCGTGTACTCGTGGATCAGGTCGACGACTTCCTGGTCCGTGGTGGCAGCCTTCAGCCCCTCTCGGAAGGGTGCCTTGGCCAGGGCTCGGGAGAGCTTGGCCAGGATCTGGAGATGCTCCTTGCCAGCGGCTGCGGCCGGGACGGCAATCAGAAACATCAGCTCGGCCAGGTCACCGCTGGGGGAGGCCCAGTCGATCCCATTGGCGGAGCGGGCGAATGCCACCACCGGGCTGCTCACCCCGTCGGTCTTGGCGTGCGGGATGGCAATCTGGTTTCCGACGGCGGTGGAGAACTGTCCCTCGCGCCGGATCGCTTCGGCGGCCACGGCCTCAGGGTCGGTCACCTTGCCGGAGCGGCCGGCCACCTCCACCAGCATCCGGATGGCCTCGTCGCGGCTGGTGGGTGCAGCGTTCAGCTCCACCGTGCGGACATCCAGGTAATCGGTGATCACGACGGCGGGCTTGGTCAGCGTGGTGGTGGCGCTGGCGCCAGTGACCACCGGGGCGTTGGTGGAGGCCGGAGCACTGGCCAGCGGGGCAGCGGCGGCCGTGGACATGGCCAGCTCGGGCTGGGTGCTCTTGGTGCGGCGGTGGGTCACGGCCAAGAGACCGATGGCGATGGCCGCGGTGACGCAGGAGCCCACCAGGACACACAGCAGGAAGAGCAGCGGGTTGTTGGTGCCGCCCAACAGGGCGACGATCGGGCCACCCCACCAGATCCGGTTGGTCAGGCCCAGCAGCGCGGCCAGCGCGCCACCAGTGGCGGCGCCGATCATGTTGGCCGGGATGATCTGCAGCGGTCGGGCCGCGGCGAAGGGGATTGCGCCCTCGGTGATTCCGAAGCAGCCCATGAACAGGGCCGCGATGCCGTTTTGGCGCTCGGCGTCGGTGAAGTAGCGGCGAGCAACGAAGGCAGCGATGGCCAGACCGATCGGGGGAACCGCCACGGCGACGCCGTTCATGGCGCCGGGGCCGAAGTTGCCGGCGGTGATGCAGGCGCCCATGGTGACGTAGGCCACCTTGTTCACCGGGCCCCCCAGGTCGAAACCGGTGAGTAGACCCAGGATGATGCCCAGCACGATGGCGCTGGCGCCGGTCATGCCCGCCATCCAGCTGGTGAGGCTGGTGTAGATGTGACCGATCGGGCCGCCCAGGACGTAGACGAACATCCCGCCGACGGTCAGCGTGGTGACCACGGGGATGACGATGATCGGCATGATGGGCTGGATGTACCGACCGACGGGGATCTTCTTGATGGCCAAGGCCAGGTATCCGGAGGCGAAGCCAGTGATCAGGCCGCCGAGGAAGCCTGCGCTCGCCTCGGAATGGTAGATGGCCGGTGAAGTGGCCAGCATGCCGGTGATCATGCCCGGCGCCAGACCCGGACGGTCGGCAATGGCGTAGGCGATGTAGCCCGACAGGATGGGCACCATCAGGGTGAAGCCCAAGACACCGACATCCCAGATGGTCTTCGCCAAACCGCCCTTGGGGACGCCGGCTTCCCCTGTCAGGGACAGAGCGAAGGCCAGGAAGAGGCCGCCGACCACCACGAACGGGATCATGTGGGAGACGCCGTTCATCAGGTTCTTGTAGATGGCCTTGCCGATGCCGTCGCCGTGGATTGGCGAGTCGCCGACACCCGTCGGGTGTGAGCCGGAGCCCTTGAGCTCCAGGGGCGAGGCTGCCAAGGCCTTGCGGATCAGCTCCTCCGACTTGTGGACGCCGTCGCTGGCCCCGCTGACCACTACGCGCTTGCCAGCGAAACGGTCCAGCTCGACAGTCTTGTCCGCGGCGATCACGACGGCTTCGGCGCGATCGATGGATTCCTGGGTGAGGCGGTTCTCGACACCGATGGAACCGTGGGTCTCCACGTCCATGGTGTAGCCCATGCTGAGGGCGGTCTGCTGCAGCTGTTCCGCAGCCAGGTAGGTGTGTGCCACGCCTGACGGGCAGGCGGTGATCCCCACCAGATGCTTGCCTTCTGACATCGTCGTCGTCCTTGGGAGAGTTTTGAAAAACTTTCGAGTGAAGTTCATTCGAAAGAAGACCGATGGCAGAACTGTAGACCCATGGTGTATCGATGCACAAGGGCTCGGAGTGGGGACCCTGGTGGCCTTCTGATGGCCCCGCGCCCCGCGAATCCGCACGGAATCTGCCGTCCGAAGCCACTGCCGCGGGATGAATCAGCGTGTTGTCCCCCATTCACGGGACAAATCGGCGCGCAAACTGTCTGCCGTCTGAACGAATTGCTCGCAGGGCCGGGTTGGCTTGAACGCGCCACCAATTCATCACAGGATGGATCGTGTTGCCGACGCTTTCGGGGGATTCGTCGGCGGCACCGTTCGACCGGCCGACGGGTCGGGGTGGACGGGGTTACCGGAATTCATCATTGATCCGGTGGCCGAATGGGCCCTTCGGGGGAAAGGCCCAGCGCGCAGCTGCGCCCGGTGGATGAACGTGATCCCTTACCGGGTGCGGACCCCCTGGCCCCGCAGGCACCGCCTGCGGGGCCGAAGTCCGTTTGGGGGAAGTTTCCACCGGAGGGGCCTCGGCAGGCTCGGTCGTTGGGGGTTGGCTGGGCCTCGGCAGGCTCGGCCGGCGGGGTTGGCTGGGCCTCGACAGGCTCGGTCGTTGGGGGTTGGCTGGTGAGTCTGGACGGGCTGGGTCGTTGTGGCAGGTCGAGGGGTCGTCGCTCATTCCAGGGCGAGCACCAGCTCCCGGAGCACCGCCAGTACCTCGTCGTCCAGCCCCTCCAGCTCGCTCAGGGCGGCGATCCGCGCGCCCGGCGTCGCATGCTCCTTGACCAGCTGCATCGCCCGCTCCTTGGTGAAGATCGGCATCTGGGCCCGGTCCAGGAAGTCGAAGATCCGCTCCTCGACGCGGTTGTCAAAGGCCAGGGGCACGGCAAAGTGGGCCGTCGCACCGGCAGCCGTCGCCACCTGCCCCAGCTCCACCACCTGCTCCGCCCCGGCGCCCACCAACACCAAGCGGTAGTTGCGGCGCTCCGGCACCACGCTCAGGTCTCCGGCAGCCGGGTGGATCGTCACGCAACCCGTCGCGTGGCAATAGTCGAAGCGGGTCCGCACGGTGCGGGGCTCGGCCCGGTCGTCGTCCTCCACCAGGGTGTAGCAGCCGTCGGCCCCGGCGAAGACCCGCAACTCCAGCGCGGCGGGATTCTCCACCCGCAGGTCCTCATCCCCGCTCAGCGGGATGATGGCACCCGCCCGGGCCAGCACCGGCAGCTGGCTGATCGGCCGGTGCATCGTCACCGCGCGGCCACCCCGGTAGGCCAGCCCGGTGAAGAAGTCCACCCAGTGGCCCTCCGGCAGCCACAGCCGCTCCGCGGCGCACTGCGTCGCGGGGGAGACGGGCGTCGTCAAGGGTGCCACCAACAGGTCCCGGCCAAACCAGTACTGGTTCCGCGCGGCGTAGGCCACCTGCTCCCGGGGGTCGGTCCAGTACATCGGCCGCACCAGCGGCCGCAGCTCCTCATGGCCCACCACATTCTCCGTGAACAGCCATGGCACCAGCCGGTGTCGCAGGCGCAGGAAGTCTCCCATCACCCGCTCCGCGACGGGATTGAACCGCCACGGCTCCTTGCCGTTGAAGATGCCATTCGACGAATGCAGCCGGTTCACCGGTGAGAAGACACCCAGCTGTACCCACCGGGTGGCCAGCTCGTCATCCTTGACGCCGAACATGTGCCCGCCGATGTCATGGCTCCACCAGCCGTAGCCGATGTTGGAGGCGGTCGCCGTGAAGTAGGGCTGGAAGGCCAGCGAGGCCCAGCTGATCACCGTGTCCCCGCTGAATCCGACGGGGTAGCGGTGGGAACCCGGCCCGGCATAGCGGCTGAAGGTCAGCGGCCGACGCCCGTCACGCCCGGAGTCCAGGAAGTGCAGGTGGTTCAGCATCCACAAGGGGTCCAGCCCCGGGATCCGGGAGTGGCTGCCCTGCTGCCAGTCCAGCCACCAGAAGTCCACCCCCTCGTCCTCCAGCGGGTGGTGCAGCTGCTCGAAGTAGGCATTGATGAAGGCCGGGTCCGCGAAGTCGAAGGTGGCGGAAAGCTCCGTCGACGGATCGATGCCCAACGCCCGGGCCATCCGGGGGTAGGCCTCCTCGAAGGCCCGCACCCCCTCCGCCGGATGCACATTCAGCGACACCTTAAACCCGTGTTCGTGCAGCCAGGAAAGGAATCCGACGTGATCCGGAAAGAGCTCCCGGTTCCAGGTGTAGCCGGTCCAGCCGGCACCGTACTTCGCGTCGATCTCGGTCAGGTGCCAGTCCATGTCCACCACCGCGACGCTGAACGGCAGCCGCTCGGCCTCGAAGCGCTCCACCAGCGCCTGGTATTCGGCCTGGGTGTAGGCGTGGTAGCGGCTCCACCAGTTGCCCAGCGCGTAGCGGGGAAGCACCGGCTGCGGCCCACTGATCCGGTAGAAGTCAGCCACCGCGTCGGCGTAGGCCTGCCCGTGGGCAAAGACGTAGACGTCCACATTCCCTTCGGGCCGTTGGGCCACCCACCCGTCGTCGGTCAGCGCCAGGGTGTGGGAATCGTCCAGGCTGGTGATGCCCAAGGAGTTGGCCAGCCCGTTCTCCAGTTCACATGCGCCATCGACGGTGTCCAGGGTGCGCGCGGTGCCGCCCAGCTGGGTGCGCACCCCGACGTACTGGGCGAACTTGCTGTCCGGCTCCTCACCCGGCCGCCACACCGAGTGGTAGCCGCCGGTCAGCTCCTTCACGCTGATGCTCTGCGGGGTGAACTCGCCGCCCGAGTAGTCCAGGTGGAAGGCGCGGGTGATGATCTGCACCCGGTTCCCGTCGCGATGCACCCGGAAGTTCGGGGTCGGCAGGTCCCGGTGCAGCACCGTCTGCGTCGCCCGGTCCTCGAAGACGCCGGTGGGCGAGTACTCACACCGCACCAGCTGTTCGGTCAGGACGGTGAACCGGTAGTGCTCCCCGGCCACGACGGAGGTCTGGGGCGCGACGGGTGCAGCACTGAGCCGCAGGTGTTCGGGCAGGATCGTCATGACACCCACACTAGGCATCCGGTCCGACATTTCTGTGGGCGCCGGGGGTCCGCAGCTGGGGCGCCAGGCGGCGGGGCCAAGAAGTCAGCTCTTGTACCTGTTCTGGCCGTTGGCCCCTTGTGGCCCCCGGTCGCGGATGGCCCGGGGCACCTGACGATGCGGTGAACAGTGTGTGAAGTTGGACGCGTGACGTCGTCCCCGCGGCCGGGAGCGTCGTAGCTTGGGGGACATGGACGGACCGACGACTGGCCCGGGAGCACAGCGCTCCGGACGGCATGCGGCGCGTCCCCCGGCACCACCGACACCCTGATGACGAATGGGGTCGGCTGCCGAGCAACCGGCCCCTTCACCGATGAAGGAGCTCCTTGTGCTCAAGCCTTCCGAGCAGACCCTCGCCTCCTCGACGACGGGCACCGGCCTCAAGACCTATGTGGTGGACACCTCCGTGCTGCTGAGCGATCCGCGCGCCCTGCTGCGTTTTGCCGAGCACCATGTGGTGCTGCCAATCGTCGTGATCGCGGAGCTGGAGGCCAAGCGGCACCACCCCGAGCTGGGCTACTTCGCCCGCACCGCGCTGCGTCTGCTGGATGACCTGCGGCTGGACAATGGCCGGCTGGACGAGCCCGTGACCGTCAACGAGACCGGCGGGACCCTGCACATCGAGCTGAACCACACCAATCCCGAACGGTTGCCGGCCGGCTTCCGGCTGGGGGACAACGACTCCCGAATCCTGGCGGTGGCCATCAACCTGGCCGCTGAGGGCAATGACGTCGTGGTGGTCAGCAAGGACCTCCCGATGCGGGTCAAGGCGTCGGTCGTCGGTCTGGAGGCGCAGGAATACCGCGCCGAGCAGGGCGTCGACAGCGGCTGGACCGGCATGCGGGAGGTGGAGGTGCCCACGCACGTCGTCGAGGGTCTCTACGAGCACGGCGAGACCGAGGTGCTGGAGGCCGACGAGTTGCCGGTGCACACCGGGCTGAAGTTGCACTGCCCGTCGGGCGGCACCGCCCTGGGCCGCAAGATGCCCAACGGCACGGTGAAGCTGATCCGGTCCGAGCGCGACGCCTTCGGCCTGCACGGCCGCTCCGCCGAGCAGCGGGTCGCGCTGGACATCCTGCTGGACCAGGAGATCGGGATCGTTTCCCTGGGCGGCCGCGCCGGCACCGGCAAGTCCGCGCTGGCCTTGTGCGCCGGGTTGGAGGCCGTGCTGGAGCAGCGGCTCTACCAGAAGGTCGTCGTCTTCCGGCCGCTCTATGCCGTGGGTGGCCAGGAGCTGGGTTACCTGCCCGGCACGGAGAACGAGAAGATGGCCCCGTGGGGTCAGGCGGTCTTCGACACCCTGGGTGCGGTGACCAACAAGTACGTGATCGACGAGGTGATTGCCCAGGACATGCTGGAGGTGCTGCCGCTGACCCACATCCGCGGGCGCAGCCTGCACGACGCCTTCGTGATCGTCGACGAGGCGCAGAGCCTGGAGCGCAATGTGCTGCTCACCGTGCTCAGCCGGATCGGCCAGAACTCCCGGGTGGTGCTCACCCACGACGTCGCCCAGCGGGACAACCTGCGGGTCGGCCGGCACGACGGGATTGCCGCGGTGGTGGAGAAGCTGAAGGGCAACCCGCTGTTCGCGCACGTCACCCTGACCCGCTCCGAGCGCTCCCCGATTGCGGCCCTGGTCACCGAGATGCTGGAGGGCGGGATCTGAACTCCCGCTGACCCTCCGGCGATTGCTGCCGGACGGGACGGGTGGCCTGCCCGCACAATGGGTGGGTCACCCGTCCCTTCAACCGGCACACCCCCTCGTGCCTGCCCCACGTGCCGTCCAGTTCAGCCGACCCACCGCCCAGGAGGCGCCATGACTGATCAGCTGCCCACCCCCACCAGCCGAATTTCCCCGGACATCGCCCGCAGCTGGCTGCTGGTGAACGCCGCCAAGCCGGAGCTCTTCCAGGCCGCCGTCAACAGCCAGGCCGACGCGGTGGTGCTGGACATCGAAGACTCGGTGGCGGCCGCGCAGAAGGAGCAGGCCCGGCGCAATGTCGTCGACTTCTTCCAGGCCGGCGGCGAGGCCTGGGTGCGGATCAACGGCTTTGGCACCGCCTGGTGGGAGGGGGATCTGGACGCCCTGGCCGGATTCGAGGGCATGCACGGCGTGATGCTGGCCATGGTGGAGACCAGCGAGCACGTGCAGAAGACGGCGGAGAAGCTGCAGTCCCACCAGAAGGTGGTGGCGATGATCGAGACCGCCCGCGCCATGATGTTGCTGGACCGGATCGCCCAGTCCCGCGCCACCTTCCGGATCGCCTTCGGGCTGGGAGACTTCCGCCGGGACACCGGCATCGACGACGACCAGATGGCCCTTGCCTACACCCGCTCCCAGCTGACCATTGCTTCCCGGGCTGCCGGGCTGCCCGGCCCGATCGACGGGCCGGCCGTCGGTGCGACGGGTGGCAAGCTGGCCAATTCCGCGGACAACACCCAGAAGTTCGGCATGCGCGGCAAGTTGTGCCTCACCCCGGAACAGTGCCCGATTGTCAACGAGGTGCTCTCGCCGTCGACGGAGGACATCGAGTGGGCCAGCGAGTTCCTGGCCGACTTCGAGGCCGGCGGCAACCAGATCCGTAGCGCCTCCGACACCCCGAAGCTCGCCCGTGCCCGACGCCTGCTGGACCTGGCCCTGGCCTTCGGGATCACCGACCACGAAGCCGCGCGCGGATAGTCCTCCCACGGTCCCCGAGCCGGCCCCTCGTGGTCTCTGGGTGGCCCCACGGTGCCTGAGCCGGTCGAGGGGTGGCTTCTTGCCCGGACGACGCACGCTTTACGGCGGCCGCCGATCGCCAAGCTCCAGCAAGCGCCCGTCGAGGCCCCGGTTCTGGCGTAAGACTCCCAAGGCTGTGTGCATACACACGGCCATACACACCTCGACGGAGCCCTGGTTCTGGCAGGACCCCCGGGCGTGCTTTCGCGGCTCAGCCGAGCTACCGGCGCAGGCAGTGGATGGCGTAGTCAATCCGGTGTCCGTCGCGATCCACCGGGATCGTGACCAGACTCGCGTCGCCCAGTCTGGCGAGCTCGTCGTGAAGGGCAGGCGACTCCTGCTCGCACCAGATGGCCAACAGGCCGCCGGGGGCGAGCGCATCGCGGGCGGCTGTGAGCAGGTTGCTGCCGTAGAGCGCGGCATTCGCGTCGTGGATCAAGAAGTCCGGGCCGTTGTCCACATCCAGCAGGATCGCGTCCCAGCCCGACGTGGTGCGTAGGGACTCCGCGACGTCGACGTGCCACAGGGTGCACCGCGGATCGGTGGCTACGCGCGCCAGGCTGGGCACCAGGCCGTCGCGCGCCCAGCCGATCAACGCGGACGAGAGTTCCGCGACGGTGACCCGGGCGTCGGGCAGCCGATCCAGCACGGTGCCGGCGGTGAAGCCCAAGCCCAGCCCACCGATCAGAACCCGTCGGGCAGCGGAGTCCACCAGCTCGGCCAGCCGCACCTCACTGGAGGCGTCGACACTGTCCATCGCGAACATGCCGTTGACCACCAGCTCGTGCACCTCGCCGTGCACCGGGTCTTCGCGGTGACGCAGCGCGATGTCGAAGCCGTCGGTGTCATCAAAGCCCAGGGTGGCCGCGTTCTGCATTCCAGAATCATGCACCCAGCGCGTCGTCGCCGGTGACGTAGGATGCAGCGCGTGCGTAACACGAGGGCCACGGGCCGCGACATGATCATCTCCCTTGCCGTGATTCTGGTGCCCGCGTTGGCCATCTACTACTGGTTTGCCCGCATTCCCGACGAGCCCCAGGTGCCGGCTGCCGACTGGAAGCCGGTGGTGGCCGACGCCCGCACCGAGGCGTCCTTCCAGGTCCTGGCCCCCAGCAACCTGCCCGAGACGTGGAAGCCGATCCGGGCGCGGTATGGCAACGACGAGTTGCAGCTGGGCTTCCTCAGCCCGGAGACCGTGTACCACGAGGTGAAGCAGCGGTTGGGCGCCAACCAGCCGGAATTCGTGAAGTCGGTCACCCGGGAGGCGCGGCCCGACGGTGAGTCCACCGTCGGCGGGAAGAAGTGGACCCGGATGGTCACCGAGGACGACCGCACCCGGTGCCTGGTCAACTCGATGGACAAGCCCAAGCCCACCACGACGGTGGTCTGCGCCGACACCAGCTACGAGGGTGTGGAGGCTTTCGCCTCAACCCTGTCCTGAATCCGGCCCCGGCCCCGAGCGGATGCAACCACCGGTCCCCGAGCTTGTCGAAGGGGTCGGTTCGTCGTCGGGCCGGCAGCCTCTGGCGCTGCGTCTCGTTGACACTCGCTAGCTCGCGTCTCCTCGCGGAACCGCGCTGCGAGGCTCCGGACCCGACGACGAACCTCACCACGGTCCCCGAGCTTGTCGGGGGGCATCCGGGCCCAGGTTGCGTCAGCCCTGCTCGGCGTCCGCGGCCTGGCGGGCGGCGTCGATCTTGGCCTTGGCGCCGTCCAGCCACTGCTGGCAGATGGCGGCCAGCTTCTCGCCGCGCTCCCACAGCTCCATCGACTGGGCCAGGGGGACGCCGCCGGATTCCAGCTTGCGCACCACCTCGCCCAGTTCCTCCCGCGCCTGCTCGTAGCCCAGCTCCGGCTGCCCTGCCGGGCTGTCGGCCGGGCCCTCGGGGCTTGGGTTCTCAGCGTTCTGGCTCATTGGTCCTCCTCGTCGAAAGTCATCTCGAAGTCGTCCATGCTGGCGGTCAACTCGCCGCTGGGGTCGTCGATCCCGGTGACGCCCAGGGTCAGCTTGCCGTCGGCCAGGTAGGCCATCACGTCGTCGTCCAGGTCGACGTCGCGGATGGAACTGATGGAGGCACCCTCGCCGTCCACCAGGATGGTGTACCCGCGTTCCAGGGTGGCCTTGGGGCTCATGGCGCGAACCCGGCTGAGGTCGTGCGCCAGCCCGGTGGCCTGGTGGGTCAGCGTCCGGTCAATCGCGTGGTCCAGCCGCAGCCGCAGGTTCTCCAGCCGGTCATAGTGCACCTCGAAGCTGCCGGCCGGGTCCCGCAGCACGGGCCGGGACTTGAGGGCATCCAGCTGCTGCTGCTCCGCCTTCACCCGGTTCACGACGGCGCCGCGGATCCGGCCCAGCGCCTGCTGCACCTGCTCGGCCTGCTCGCGGGCGTCGGGGACCACCCGCTTGGCGGCGTCGGTGGGGGTGGAAGCGCGCAGGTCCGCCGCCAGGTCCACGATCGGGACGTCTGGTTCATGCCCAATCGCGGTCACGACGGGTGTCCGCGCCGCCGCGACGGCGCGCACCAGGCCCTCGTCGCTGAACGGCAGCAGGTCCTCCAGCGAGCCCCCGCCGCGCGCCAGGATGATCACGTCCACGTCCGGCTCGGCGTCCAGGCTTGCCAGGGCCTGCATCACTTCGGCCGCGGCCTTGTCGCCCTGCACCAAAGCGTGCCGGACCACCACCTGGGCGGCGGGCCAGCGCAACTCCACATTGGTGAGAACATCCCGCTCCGCGGCGGATCCGGCTCCGGTCACCAGGCCGATGGCCCGGGGGAGAAAGGGCAACCGCTTCTTGCGCGCCGGGTCAAAGAGCCCCTCCGCCTGCAGCATCCGCTTGCGCTGCTCCAGCTGGGCCAGCAGCCGACCCTCACCGGCAATCCGGATCTCCCGGCACTCAAAACTCAGGGCGCCGTTCTTGCTCCACACCGTCGGCTTGATCCAGGCCGTGACCGTGGTGCCCTCGGTCAACGGCCCCGCGGCGTCCACCACTGCCGTCGAGCAGCTGATGGAGGCCGACGTCTGCGCCAGCGTGTCCCGCATGGTCATGAACACCGTCGACGACCCGGCGCGACGGTTGATCTGGATCACCTGGGCCTCCACCCAGACCGCGCCGCAGCGCTCCACCCAACCCTTGACCGCCTGCACCACGCGGCCCAGTGCCACCGGGTGTTCGGGGGAGCTCTCCATTGCCATGTCCTTGACGATAGCGGGGCCCACCGACAATTCCCGGGTGGCCGCTCCCAGTAGGCGCGCTGCTGGCTCAGACCGATCTTCGCGGTTCAGGCTGTGCCGGATACCCCCGGATACCCCGTCAGGGCTCTGCATCCCGGCCGCGCATGCTGTTCCCACGATGGGCGCGGAGTGCGCGTAGCCCCCGGTGTCCATGCAGCCTGGCTGTGCACCCGCTGGAGCGGGTGCAGGGTGCTCGTTGGGGTGCGGGGTCGGGGTGGCTGGCGTGCAGGGTGCCGTTCCGGGGTGCGGAGTGGCGCTCCGAGGTGCGGGGGACGGCTGGCAGGCTGACGGGCCGAGGGGAGGGCTGGCAGGCCGAGGGGAGGTGCCCCAATCAGGCGCGCCCCTAGACTGGGCGCATGAGCGAAACTGCCAAGCACGTCGTCGTCGCGGCTCCCCGGGGATACTGCGCCGGGGTGGACCGCGCGGTGATCACCGTCGAGAAGGCCCTGGACACCTATGGCGCACCGGTCTACGTGCGCAAGCAGATTGTGCACAACAAGCACGTGGTGGAGACTCTGGAGCAGCGCGGCGCCATCTTCGTCGAGGAGCTCAGCGAGGTGCCGGAGGGCGCCACCGTCGTCTTCAGCGCGCACGGCGTCAGCCCCATGGTGCACGACGAGGCGGCCGAGCGTGGCCTGAAGACCATCGACGCCACCTGCCCGCTGGTCACCAAGGTGCACCACGAGGCCAAGCGCTTCGCCAAGCAGGAGCTCCCGATTGTCTTGATCGGCCACGCCGGGCACGAGGAGGTGGAGGGCACCATGGGCGAGGCGCCCGAGCACATGACCCTCGTCGAGACCCCCGACGATGTGGACACGGTTGACCTGCCCACGGACAAGCCCGTCGTGTGGCTCAGCCAGACCACCCTGAGCGTCGACGAGACGATGGAGACCGTCGAGCGGCTCAAGACCAAGTTCCCGCTGCTGGAGAGCCCGCCCAGCGACGACATCTGCTACGCCACCCAGAACCGGCAGCTGGCGGTCAAGCAGATCGCGGCGCACTCGGACCTGATGATCGTCGTCGGCTCCCGCAACTCCTCCAACTCCGTGCGGCTGGTGGAGGTGGCGCTGGAGGCCGGCGCCAAGGCGGCCTACCGGGTGGACAATGCCAGCGAGATCGACGAGGCCTGGCTCGAGGGCGTGAACAATGTCGGCGTCACCAGCGGTGCGTCGGTGCCCGAGGTGCTGGTCGACGGGGTGCTGGAATACCTGGAGGGCAAGGGATTCCCGAAGGCTGTCGAGGAGCGCCTGATTGAGGAGTCGCTGACCTTCGCCCTGCCGCCGGAGCTGCGCAAGGACCTGCCGAAGCACGCCGCCCGGCACTGAGCCCGCCAGGCTCCGCCGAAATCAGATGCAGGACGAGGGGTCGAACGCAACTATTGCGTTGGGCCCCTCGTCCTGCATCTGTTTTCGTGGCCGCTGGCTGGCAGGACGGCATGCTGGCCGCGGGTCTACGGCCGGCACCCCGCTCAGCTCGTTCCACCCGTGGCACCGGGTGGGCCACGTGCCGCAGCGTGGCAGCCGCACGCAACTCCGGTGGGAGCCGATCAGAACCTCGAACGGCCGCCATGCAAGCGGCGACGGCACCCAGCATGATGAAATTATTGAATCACTGAGGCTCCGCCAAATCGGTTCACTCAACGCTTAATGCGCCCGAATGGGTGGGAAGTGAACCTGCAAGTGTGGAAATGTTCTGCGGGTTTGTGGACTGGACAGTCCAGTCTGACAACTCTTGGAGGACAATCGCATGGAGCGGTCTCACCGCATCATTCCCGGCCGTCGCAAGAAGCGCGAGCGGCGACTCACCGTCGATCACGTCACCGTCGTGGATCGCCAACCAATGCGCAAGGCCATAGCCGGCGCCCTGGTGGGCAACGGGATGGAGTGGTACGACTTCGGGATCTACGGCTACCTCACGGCAACCATGGCCGTGCTCTTCGTCCCGGACGTGCCGGAGCAGTGGCGGATGGCCGTCGTGCTGGCCGGCTTCGCGGTGAGCTTCGTGGTGCGTCCCATCGGTGGCCTGGTGCTGGGCCCGCTGGGTGACCGGATCGGCCGGCAGAAGGTGTTGGCCCTGACCATGATCATGATGTCGGTGGCCACGGCGGCCATCGGCATGCTGCCCACCAGCGCCACCATCGGCAACTGGGCGCTGGTGCTGCTCCTGCTGTGCCGGATGGTGCAGGGTTTCTCCACCGGTGGCGAGTACGCCGGGGCCACCACCTTCGTCGCCGAATACGCGCCTGACAAGCAGCGGGGCTTCCTGGCGAGCATCCTCGACGTCGGCTCCTACCTGGGCTTCGCCTTCGGTGCCGCGACGGTGGTTGCCTGCCAGCTGCTGCTGGGCGAACAGACCATGCTCTCCTGGGGTTGGCGGATCCCCTTCCTGATCGCGCTGCCGCTGGGCCTGATCTCGCTCTGGTTCCGGCTGCAGATCGAGGAGTCTCCCGCCTTCGAACAGAACCAGGCGATGGAGGCCGCCGCCGAATCCACCCCGGACAACGCCCCGCTGGGCGTGCTGGGGATCATCCGCCACCACTGGCGCCCCATCCTGATCGCGATGGCGCTGGTGGGTGCCACCAACACCGCCGGCTACTCCCTGACGTCGTACATGCCGTCCTATCTGGAAACCAACCACGGCTACACCGCGACGCAGGCCGCGCTGGCCACCATCCCGGCGCTGCTGGCGCTGTCTGCCGGCGTGCCCTTCGTGGGCAAGCTGTCCGACCGGATCGGCCGCAAGCCGGTCTACGCCATCGCCATCATCTCCACCCTGGTGCTGACCGTCCCGGCCTACCTGATGATGGCCAACCGACAGCTGGTCTTCGTGGCCATGATGTTGCTGGCCTTCAGTGTGCTGTTCTACATCAGCATCTCCGCCTCCGCCCTGCCGGCCCTGTTCCCGACGGCCTCCCGCTACGGCGCGATGGCGATTGCCTACAACCTGTCCGCCTCCCTGTTCGGTGGCACCGCACCGATGTTCGGGGAGCTGCTGGTGAAGGCCACCGGGATCACCATCGCCCCGGCCTTCTACACCATGTTCTTCGCGGCCCTGGGCGGTATTGCCCTGCTGTGCATGAAGGAGAGCGCGCGCAAGCCGCTGCCGGGTTCCATGCCCACCGTCGCCAGTGAGGAAGAGGCGCACGAGCTGGTGGCCACTCAGGACGAGAACCCGGACATCGTGCACGAGGAGCTGCCCTTCGAGGAGCACGAGGCCCTGACCGAGCAGATCCGCGAGGGGGAGGGCGCCACGGTGCCCACCGCTCGCTGACCCCAACCCTGCGAGGGTTGCGCAACAAGAATCCAAGACCGCCCCGGCCTCGCTCGGCCGGGGCGGTCTGCTGTCTTCGGCTGCGGTGATGCGCACCCCTCGCAGGGCTGATCCCGCTGGGGCACCACGGTGGTGGCGCCGGCGCGGTGGCGGTGTCAGATCAGGAAGCGGTAGAAGGGGGAATCGGGGGAGACCACCTCGGCCTTGATCCCGGAGGCCTCCATCCGCTGCAGCAGCGCCTGGTAGGTGCTGGGGTCGCCCAGCTCGATCCCCACCAGGGCAGGGCCGATCTCCCGGTTGGAGCGCTTGACGTACTCGAAGTAGGTGATGTCATCGTCGCTGCCCAGCACCTCGTCCAGGAAGCGGCGCAGCGCGCCCGGCTCCTGCGGGAAGTTGACCAGCAGGTAGTGCTTGCGCCCCTCCTGGATCAGGGAGCGTTCCACGATCTCGGCATAGCGGGAGACGTCGTTGTTGCCGCCGCTGACTATGGCGACGACGCTCATCCCCGGCTTCACCGTAACCGCCGGGGTGCCGGTGGCTGAGCGCAGGGCGGCGGCCGCCAGGGCGCCGGCGGGTTCGGCGATGATGCCGTCGGTCTGGTACATGGCCAGCATCTCGGTGCAGATCTCGCCCTCGGGAACCGTGACCAGTTCGAGGCCGGCCTCGCGGACCAGGGGATAGGTGAAGTCACCGGCCTGGCGCACCGCGGCGCCGTCGACGAAGGTGTCGATCGACGGCAGTTCCACCGGCTCTCCGGCGGCGACGGCGGCCGCCATGCAGGCCGCACCCGCCGGCTCGACGCCGATGATGGTGGTGCCGGGGCGGTTGCTCAGCCAGGCGGCACAGCCGGCCAGCATGCCGCCGCCGCCCACCGGCACCAGCAGCACGTCGGGGGTGTGGCCCAGCTGCTCGACGATCTCCCGGGCGACGGTGCCCTGGCCGGCGGCGGTGCGCGGGTCGTTGAAGGCGGGAACCATGGTGGCGCCGGTGGCCTCGACGGTCTCCCGGGCGGCGGCCGCGGCCTCGTCGTAGGTGTCGCCGGTGACCACCAGCTCCACCCACTCACCGCCCAGCGCGATCATCCGGTCCCGCTTCTGCCGCGGGGTGGTGGAGGGGACGAAGATCTTGCCGCGGATGCCCAGTTTGGCGCAGCTCCACGCCACGCCCTGCCCGTGGTTGCCGGCCGACGCGCACACCACCCCCGCGGTGCGTTCGGCCTCGGACAGGGTGCTGATCAGGTTGTACGCGCCGCGCAGCTTGTAGGAGCGCACCGGTTGCAGGTCTTCCCGCTTGAGCCAGACCTCGGCGCCGGTGGCCTCGCTGAGCCGGTCATTGCGCTGCAGCGGGGTGCGGTTGGCCACGCCGTAGAGGCGGGTGGCGGCGTCGTCGACGAGGGCGGAGAGCTCGGCAAGGGAAGTCACCCGCCCAATGGTGCCACCCTCAGCTCGTGCGGCGGCGTCGTTCCACCGGCAGGACGGTGGGCTGGACCTCCATCAGCTCATCCAGCGACGGCTGCTGCCGGGTGAGCTCGTCCCGTTCGGGGAGGCCCTTGGGCTCGACCGAAGTCCCCTCGACAGGCTCGGGGGCCGGGGTTGCGTCGGTGGGCAGGGTGCCGGCCACTGCGGCCGAGCCTGTCGAGGCCACTTCGGGGGCTGCCTCCAATTCCGGGCTCGCGCTGTCCTCCTCGACTGCGCGGGTGAGTTCCGTCGCCGTCAGCTGGCGCGGGGTTTCCTTGACCGGCTTGCCCTGCGGGAGCTCGACGTGGGTCACCTCCAGCTCGTTGAACTTGCGGGCGGTCACCATCACCCGGCTCTCCAGCGAACCCAGCGTGGAGTTGTAGGCCTTCACCGCCTGAGTCAGGCCGCGGCCCACCCCGTCGAAGTGCTGGCCCATCTTGCCCAGCCGCTCGTACAGTTCACGGCCCAGCTCGGCCACCTGCGCGGCGCTCTCCGCCAGCGCGGCCTGCTGCCAGCCGTGCGCGACGGCCCGCAGCAGCGGGATCAGGATGCTGGGTGTGGCCAGGGTGATGTTGCGGCGGGCGGCGTACTCGTGCAGGTCCGGCATCTGCTCGTGGGCGGCCTGCAGGAAGGCCTCGCTGGGCATGAACAGGATGGTGAACTCCGGGGTGTTCTTCTCCAGCTTCCAGTACTGCTTGCTGGAGAGCTGGTCGATGTGGCTGCGCACGTGCCGGGCGAAGGTGGCCAGGTGGGCGTCGCGCAGCGAATCGTCGGCGGCCTCATAGGCATCCAGGAAGGCGCTCAGCGGCACCTTGGAATCGACGAACAGGCACTTGCCGTCGGCCAGGTTCACCTTCATGTCCGGGCGCAGCGTCCCGTCATCGGTGGTGGTGGAGGTCTGCAGGTCAAAGTCGCAGCGCTCCACCATGCCGGCCAGCTCCGCGACCCGCTTCAGCTGGGTCTCGCCCCAGGTGCCGCGCACCTGCGGCTTGCGCAGCGCGCTGACCAGCGAGTTGGTCTCCCGGCGCAGGTTCTCGCTGGTGACCAGCACGCTCTTGATCTGTTCCCGCATCTCCGCGGTGGCGCTGGCCCGTTCCCGCTCCACCTGGTTGATCCGGTCATTCATCAGCTTCAGGCTCTCCGCGACGGGAGTCATCAGCTCCGCCGTCGCCTTGAACCGGGCATCGGCCACCGCCTCGGCCTGCTTGCCCTGCTTCTCCAGGGTCTCGTTGGAGAGAACCTTGAACCGGTTCTCGATGGACTCCCGGTCTGCCGCCAGTTCCTCCGCCCGCTTGATCGCGGCGTCGCGTTCCGCGGTCATGCCGGTCAACTGGGCCTGCACGTCGGCCTTCTCGCTCAGCGCCTGCGCGGTGAGCGCATGGGCCTGGGCCACCTGCGTCTCGGCGTCGCTCACCTCGGCCCGGACGATGGCAGCCTCCGTGCGGGCGCGTTCGGTCTCCGCCTTGGCGCGTTCCAGGTCCGCCCGGACCTCGGACATCTGGTTCCACGCCTTGGCAGCGTCGGCGCGCACATTGGCCACTTCGGCGCGGGCGCCGGCGGCCTCCGTACGAGCCTCAGCCAGGGCGGCCTGCCCGGCGGATTCCAGCGCGGACTGCCGGGCGCGGGCCACCTGGAGGGCGGCGAGGGCACCCACCAGCAGACCCAGGGCGAGCCCGGCGAGCAGCATGATGACGGCGGTGGTGTTCATGGCTTCCACTCTGCACGACGCCTCTGACAATTTTTGCGAGGCGGGTCCGTCCGGCCCCGGACTGCTCGCCTGAGGGCGCCGTTCTGCCTGTGCGGACCTGCGGACCCTGCGGCCTCGGCGTCCTGCAGGAGTGGCCGCATCCCGGGGAGGTACCCGATTGGGTCCACGGGCAGATGTCCGTCGAGCCGGCGACGGGCCATCATGGGCCCATGACCCGACGAGCAGCAGCCCTCATCGCCGCGGGGGCAGTGACGCTGGCCCTGACGGCCTGTTCATCGGGCCCGGGCTGGCCGGCCCAGAAGCTGGAGGGCTGGTGCGGAATCACCATCGATCCGGACGCCGCGGTCAGTGAAGTCCACCAGAGTGACCCCGGCTTCCACGGGGACAATGACCTGTACCTGCAGTCCGTGCCAACCATCGCGGTCCGCGTCCTGGGTACGGCCGTGACCATCCCGAATGACGCCAGCACCTGCGAAGGGATCGACCAGAATCTCGCCGCCCTGCCCACCACCACCGACCGGTGCGCCACCTCCTTCCGGCCGGCCACCATCCGTCAGGTTGCAGACGTCGGGCACCGTTGCTTCCTGGTGGACCGCCCGGACCAGGGCAGCGCCATCGTCGTCTCGGGTGCCAACTGCTTCGAGGATGAGTGCAGCACGCAAGCCCTGCGAGCGCGTACGAGGGCAGGTCGCTGAGCATGGTGGGGAGCGATGCCGCCTGAGATACTGGGCCCATGCCCAGTGACGCTGCCCTCGACTTCATCGGAACCTTCGCTGACTTCATCTCCGCCTCGCCCACCAGTTACCACGCCGTCGCCACCATGGCTGAGCAGTTGCGTGGTGCTGGTTTCACCGAGCTGGACGAGAAGCAACCCTGGGACAGCGTCGGCAATGCGCAGTTCACCATCCGCGACGGCGCGTTGATCGCCTGGCTGGTGCCCGACGCACTCACGGACACCTCCGGCTTCCGGATTGTCGGCAGCCACACCGATTCCCCCAGTTTCAAGCTGAAGCCCAATCCCACCAGCAATTCCGCGGGCTGGCAGCAGTGCGGGATGGAGGTCTACGGCGGCCCGTTGAACAATTCCTGGTTGGATCGGGAGCTGGGGTTGGCCGGCCGGCTGGTCACCATCGACGGCACCGTCACCCTGGTCAGGACCGGCCCCATTGCCCGGATCCCGCAGCTGGCGCCGCACCTGGACCGCACGGTCAATGACAACCTGCACCTGGACCGCCAGCAGCACCTGATGCCCTTCTACTCGCTGGATCCCACCCTGGACATCGAGGAGTACCTCTGCCGGGTGGCCCGGATCGACGTCAGCGAACTGGCCCACCACGACGTGTTGGCCTTCCCCACCGAGGCACCGGCCGTCTTCGGCCCCGACGAGGAGTTCTTCGCGTCGTCGCGGATGGACAACCTGTCCAGCGTCTACGCCAGCCTGCAGGCGTTGCTGGACGTCGCCCCCGGCGACGACGTGGTGGTGCTGGCGGCCTTTGACCATGAGGAGGTGGGCAGCTCCACCCGCTCCGGGGCCTGCGGCCCCTTCCTGGAGGACGTGCTGGTGCGGCTGGCGTCGGGCCTGGGCGTGGAGGGCGCCGACTACCGCGCGATGCTGGCCCGCTCGTCGTGCCTGAGCGCCGACGCCGGCCATGCCGTGCACCCCAACTACGTGCACATGCATGACCCCAACAACCATCCGCAGCTCAACGCCGGCCCGCTGCTCAAGATCAACGGCAACCAGCGCTACGCCACAGACGGGTCCGGGGGAGCGCTGTGGAAGCGCGCGTGTGAGCAGGCCGACGTGCCCACCCAGGCCTTCGTCGGCAGCAATGCGGTGCCCTGCGGCTCGACGATCGGCCCGCTGACTGCCACCCGGCTGGGGATCCTGACCGTCGACGTTGGCATCCCGCTGCTCAGCATGCACTCCGCCCGGGAACTGTGTGGGGTGGAGGACCCGTGGTTCCTGAAGCGGGCGCTGGAGGCCTACTGGGCGGGTGCCTGAGGGGCGTCCCTGGGTCCTGAGTGCGACGGTGCACGTCGGGCTACCACGGGCATGTGGCGCAGCACGGGCCCGTGCGAGTCGGACGTGCACCCTGCCGTGAGGATGGGTTCAGCGTGGCCGCTGGCTGTCGTGAGGCGCAGGAGTGACCGTTCCCTGACATCTGCTAATGTAATCGTACGTTCACATCTGGCAATGTCACGGAGCGGTCACATGGATATCCGGAACCATATCGAGCTGGGGCGGGAGGTTGCTCGGCTGCGCGCTGCGCGCGGGCTCACCCAGGCGGAGCTGGCGGCACAGGCGCACGTGTCCCGTCGTTGGCTCATCCAGGTTGAATCCGGCCACCCGGGCGCGCAGGTGGACAAGCTCTTCGCCGTGTTGCGTGCCTTGTCCGTGCACGTCGACCTCATTGAGCACCAGGCGCCGGCTGGTTCGCAGGAACTGTTGGCGCTGGTGGAGAACCAGGAGTGGTGAACCATGGCGAAGGACTTGGCCATCTTCTTGGGGGAGCAGCGCGCCGGGACCATCCACCAAGGACCCGGGCTGGAGTTCCGGTATGCCGACGAGTACTTGGCGTCGGAGGAAGCCACACCGCTCAGCCTGTCGATGCCCCTGTCTGAGCGGCCCTACACCAATCGAATCGTCACCAGTTGGCTGGTGGGACTGCTACCGGCGGACCGGACGGTTCGGCTCCGGATTGCCCAGCGAGGTGGCGTGAACCCCCGCAATCCGGTGGCTCTGCTGTCCGTGGTGGGGTTGGACTGTCCGGGGGCCGTGCGGGCTTGTTGGGCAGATGAGGTGGACCGTATCCAAGGGCAGACAGCCGAGCTGGTGCCGGTGGACGACGGCTGGATCGCTGAGCGCCTGGCTCGCTTTGTCCACGATGAGGCGTCCTGGCAGATTGCCGATGAGCGGTGGAGCATCGGCGGGGGCCAGTCCAAGTTCACGTTGACCCGCACCGCGGCGGGTTGGGCGGACCCACGCGGAAGTGCTGCCTCCACCCACATCGTGAAACCCGGGGTCTCCGGAGTGAAGCACCAAGCGCTCAATGAGCATCTGTGCCTGCGCATCTTGGCCGCGGCGGGGCTGCCGGTGGCCGCGTCGCAGTACCTGGAGTTCGAGGGCCGTGGCGCCATCGTGGAGCGACGGTTTGATCGGCTGGGGGCTGGGGGCGAGGTCCGCCGGCTGCATGCGGAGGACATGTGCCAGGCCTTGGGGAACCTCTACCCCTACGAGAGGGACGGCGGGCCCCATGCCAAGGACGTGGTGGAAGCCCTGGCCACTCGGGCGGATGAGGCGTCGCGTGACAGGTTTGTGGATGCCTTGGTGGCAACCTATCTGTTGGGGGCACCTGATGGGCACGCACGGAACTACTCGGTGCTGCTCTCTGGTGGGGCGGCACAGCTGGCTCCGCTGTATGACATTGCCAGTTCCTTGCCCTATGACGTCGACGGCGAGGGGATCATGCACCAGCGCAAGGCAGCCATGTCCATCGGGGGTGAGCGTCAGTTCGGGATGGTGAGGCAAGCTCAGTGGCGACGCTTCTTCGAGATCAACTCATTGGGTGTGGACCGAGGTCTGGCCAGGGTGGAAGACCTTGCCGCTCGGCTACCTCAAGCCGTGGAACAGGTGAAGGCCCAGCAGGACGGGATTCCCGGAACGCGAGAGCTGTTGGCCAGAGTGCTGCCGGCAGTCGAGCGGATGTGCGCCCTCACCGTCAGCTGAAAGGCGGTCGTGGTCCCGGACATGGCCCCAGCTTGTCGAGGCCCCATAGCCCCATCGCGACCCCCGAGCCGTCGAAGGAGCAGGTCACCACTCCCAGCCGATGGCGTGTGTTCCGGGGGTTGCGTCGTGGATCACGCAGTGTGCCACGCGAGCCCGGATCAGCAGGGACTGTTCCAACCGGACCGGCTCGTCCGCTCCAGGGGCCTGGAAGGTGCGGAAGAGCCGCGGAGGCAACTGGTCCAGGAACTCCACGCGCAAGGACAAGGTCTTCAGGGGAGCCCGCAGCGAGAAGCCCGAGGAATCCACGGGCGGGTTGCCGGCCGGGAAGTGGATCTCGTGCTGAGCCAGCAGGGCCTCGCCACGCTCCAGAGGGTGGTCCAGCCCGAACTCCAGGGCGGTCAGGTCAGGGGCTATCCGGATCTGTCGCAGTAGCGGTGCCGTCGCGTCCCCGGAGGCTTCGATGTCCCGCGGGCCGACCCGCTCCACGATGATGGCCCACCGCTGCGCGCCGGAGTTCCTGGCCCGCAGCACCATCCGCGTGACCATGCTGCGCTCGCAGCCGTCCCGATCAATCGTCACGGAGTGGGAGATGACGTCCTTCTCAAACATGTTGGCGTTGGGCAGGTCGTGCTCCTGCAGGAGGTCTGTCAGCAACTCCTGACGGTTCATGATGGCTGCCATCGCATACTCCTGAGGGCCTGCGACGATGGCCTCGGTCAAGTGGCCGTCCTCCACCTGCAGGATGCCCTCCAGCGCCTGGACGATTCCGTAGGAGCGGGAGCGGGTGGGCATGGACCGTCCGGTGGACCAGTAGCTGAGCGAGGCTACGGAGATGTGGTGATCCAGCGCCTCCAGCTTGGCCTGCACACGCGCGAGGGACAACCGTCGCTCAGCGATTGCCGCTGAGAGGCGCTCGGCAAATGGATTGCTGACCACCGACGGATCCTGGCCGGGGCTCGGCTCCACCATGCGCACTTCCTTCCGTCAGAACTACGCGGTGTAGTTCAGGTGTGAAGCTAGTCGCGCAAAGGTTCACCCCCCGAACGTTTTCCCAGCGCGCTCTCAGGAACTACAGACGATCCCCGAGTGGATCCCCGGATCCCCGAGCTGTCCATGGCCGTGCGGTGCTCCCCGAGCTTGGCGAAGGGGAAGAGCCTCCCCAAGTCACCCTGCAGAGATTGCCTTGTACACCGTGGACGCCCAGAAAACCTGTCCATCGGCCGTGATAGTGCCATCGGGCTCCAAGATGGCTTCACCCTTGCCGGAGGCCTTGAAGGCCTTGTCTACGTCAATGGTGGGGAGCCCCTGCTCCGTCGCCCACGAGCGGACCGCGGTCAGGACATCCTTCTTTGGATCGTCTGTGCCGACGGGCTGAAGCACGACGGCGATGGACGCCTTCGGGAACGTTCGCTGAAGGACGGCAACCTCGGTGGAGAGCCTCTCAGGAGCCGTGCTCAGTTCCGAGTCACGCCCTTGGCTGATAAGGATCAAGGTGGGGGGCGACGGGAACTTGCGCTTTGCGGTGTCGGTCGTCAGGTCAAGATGTGCCTCCGTAGAAGCATTCCAAATGGCCAATGGCGGATCGACATCGCCGTAGCGCATCGGATCGTTGTAACTGTTCGGGTCGCCTTGGTTGATTCGACGGACTTCTGTTCTCCGCTTCATGCCGAAGTAGGACCCTAGCTCGTTGACCCACTCACTGGTGCTGTTGCTGGTGCTGTCACCAAGTACGCCCAGCGTTGCGACGCTGTCTGCTGGAAGCTTCGGGGGCTTTCGGGATGCCGAGCCCCCACTCGGGGTGGTGGAAGACGTCGGGGTGGGCTCTGTGTCGGCGGCAGCGACGCTGACGGTACTTGTTGGGTAGGCGCGGACGGAATAGCCCGTACTAGCGATTGCAGCTAGAGCCACCGTTGCGACTGCGACGGATGCCAGGGCTACGTCGGCTCCTATGATGCGACTCATAGGTTCAGTTTGCCCTATGGGGGGCGTCCAGTCACCTGCTGCCAGCAGTCGGACGATCTGGGCCAGGCGAGGGGATCACTGACCTTCGGCGCACCCGCGCACTGGAGGAAGCGCGGGAGATGGGCACACTCCGGAGCGGAAGGACACCAATCGGCTCGCGAGCAATTCGTCTAGGCTTGGCTACACCCAATCTCTCCCCGCGTCCCGTCTGGAGCCACGATGAAGCATGCCAATCCTGTGGATGATGCCCCGACACCCCCGTCCGCAGCGGTGGCTCGAATCGACGCCCTCGACGGGCTACGCACTATCGCAGTATTCTTGGTGGTCTTGTTCCATGTTTCAGTGCCCGGTATGGCAGCTGGATTCTTGGGCGTCGATGTGTTCTTTGTTTTGTCAGGGTACTTGATCACATCGGGCTTGGTTCGTGAACTGCAGAAGAACGGCCGCATCAATTTGATTCGGTTCTGGACGCGGCGCGTTCGACGACTCATGCCGGCCGCGATGCTAATCCTCTTGGTGGTTGTCGTGTGGACGTGGACAGCTGCGCTCGATTATCGGCGCCCCATGTTGGCAGGGGACACATTCGCGACCTTGTTTTACGTAGCAAACTGGCGCTTCATGCAAGCGGGGAGCTACTTCAGTTCCGATGGGACTCAATCTCCGCTGCTGCATATGTGGTCCCTAGCCGTGGAGGAGCAATTTTATTTGCTTTGGCCCCTCATATTGTTGGCTACTTCGCTGCTCGCTGGCCTCGTCTGGAAGTTGGAAGCGAAGCCCATAGTGTGGCTCCGTGATCGGACTGGGATGCATCGAGATCGCCAAGGGTTTATCGGGGAAGTTTTGGTGGTTTGCGTCCTGATTCTGATTGCCTCCGCAACGCTTCTTGCGGTGCTATATCAATCGTCCGAATCCCCTGATCGAGCTTATATGGGGACGGATTCGAAGGCATTCGAGCCATTGTTGGGGGCCGGTGTAGCGATGCTTTCGTCTTGGGCTTCAGTTGAGAATTTCTTCAAGAAAAACGCAAAGCTATTTGGGTGGTTTGGTTTGATTGTCGGTCCGATTCTTTTCATGCGGATGGTCGGGCCATCCTCCTTCTACTTCAACGGTGGCGCGGTTTTCTTCAGTATTGCGGTGGCTGCACTGATGATTGGTGTGACTCGGGCGCCGGCCTGGGCACTCTCCAAGATTCTCGCTTGGGGGCCCATCGCGTACCTCGGGAGGATCTCGTATGGAATCTACCTCTGGCATTGGCCCTTGGCTGTCTGGTTCGAGACTCATGCGGCGTTTAGCCCTGCGAGGGCTTTGGTCGTAATTGTCGCGACGGTAATGTTGGCATCCCTGAGTTACCGCCTGTTTGAGCAGCCGATTCTCAAGAGCACCCCGCGGGATGGTCGCTCACCAGGGACCTTCGTGGTCGCCGGCATCTCCATGGCGACGCTATCGCTCATGGTTTCGCCCCTAGGGGGGACCCCCTTGGCGCCAGTCGCGCGGCTTGTGCTTCCCACGTCTCTCCTCCCTAAGCCCGTTGAGGTCATGATGGTTGGCGACTCGGTACCTCTACGGCTCCTGCCCGTTCTCGCGGCCACGGCTAAGGAGCGAGGAATCATCGTGGGCTCAGCGACAGCCGGAGGGTGCTCCCCGCTAGGAGTCCACCAGGTGGTCTCCGAAGATGACCGCGAGGGTGCAAAGTGCTCGGATGTGCGGCGCACTCAAGCCCAAGGGCTGGCGAGCATGCACCCTAGAACTGTCATCTGGTGGTCGCGCTACGAGATCGCGGACCGATACCAGGATGGCAAGCTGCTGCGGGCAGGGGACGATGCGTTTTGGCAGGCCCAACTTGCTGACTTCGACGATGCGATTGATCGCTTGACCGTGGAAGGGGCCGCTGTTGTGGTGGTGCAAACCGAGCCGCCGGGAGTTGGGATGCTCAGTCGATGCACGCCCGAAGACTGCCACCCGTTCTTGCGTCGCATGGTTGAGCAGGATGAACTACGGGTGCACTGGAACAAGTTGATCACGGAGCGTGCTCGCCGAGACGATCGAATCCGCACGATTTCCATGGATGATGTTGCTTGTCGAAAGTTGACGGAGCCCACGCCTACAGGATTCGGTTCAGATCTTTGCGATGACACTGTCGAAGGTGAGAAGCTTGCTCGTCCTGATGGAAGTCATTGGGATACTGAGTTGGTCGGCTCAGAAGTCTCCAACGCTCTGCTCGATCGAGCCTTAGCGCAGCGTTAGCGAGTAACCCTTGCTCCTCCTATTGTCCTGAGGTGGAAAAGCGAGTGCCTGAGGTGTCGAGATTAGGTCTCCACACTCAGGCGCCTTGCCCTCGTCACCAGCCGGTGCCGGGTTTGTCTCCTACATGGTCAACCACTGTGTTCCATTCCATAGGAACTCGATCGAAGAGTTGGCAGGGATTTTCCATGAGGTTGCCGAGTTGATCCTGGTGCCATCCGCAGTCTGGACGGTCTTGGACGTCCCGTCAGTACTCTCGTTGTAGATCACCACGGACCAAGTGGGGATAACTGAGGCCGAGTCCACGAGCGTAATGGCGTTCCCAGCGGTTGACGCGACTGTGCGCGTGTAGACGATCTGATCGGTCAAGCGACAGGTGTACGGGGAGTAGCTGGCGTTGACGTAGCGCCTTCTCTGTGGCGTGGGCTCAATGATGTACCAGCCCTGTCCACCTTGGTAGTAGTTCTCGACATGGCTGTAGGCGAGGCCGTTTCCTGCCAAGGTCGGAAAGACGCCACGGAGTACGTTGACCCCTTCGGTGTAGACCTTCGTTGAATAGGCTCCCTGATATGCGGAGATGTAGTTATTGTTGCCACGCTGCATCAAGACCACGGGGTTCTTTGCCGCGTTGGAGCCGAAGCGGCATTCGATAAAGTGGTTCCCGTAGACGCTGATGTTTGGGCCCAAGACGATCTGACGCAGCTGTGTCGTGCCGTCTTGGTTGTCGTACCCATCCTCCATGTAGATTCCAGAGAAGATATTCCCGACACAACTGTCATCCAGCGAGATCGCTGCCCCGGTGGTTCGCGTAGCGGCAGGAATTCCGCCGAATGCTGCTTCCGCGGTCTTTCGAGTCATGTCGACATTGTTCTGGGTGACACCTCCCCAGAAGGAGTTGGAATGTCCTTGGACTAAGCGTATCGCGTAATCGCGACATGTCTCGATATTGATTCCGGTGAATGTGTTCCCATTGAAGGAGGCGGTTCCTTGCAGGCCAGTGCAACAAGCCACGATGTGCAGTTGAGCGAAGTTTCCGACCGAGCAAGAACCCGCCATTCCGATTCCGAAGGTGGCGACTGTGACGTCCGTCAGCCGGGGGCGAAGGGGGTGCCCAATGCTCGACTTGTCGGATGTCGAGACAGTTCCGAGAGCTAGCCCAACCCAAGGCTCCAGGGCGGACCAATCCGTCGAGTTGTATGGGTGAGGGCCGAAGATTCCCAGACCCGAAATGATCGGACCATCGAAGTTTCCGGGTGGATTTGCCTTCGTCGTGTCAATGACGTTGATCCCAATCTTTTGATCGGGGGTACTGGGATGGGGATTGGTAATCAGGAGTCGACTCCCGAAGCTCCTGTGGGCGTAACTTGAAGAGAGCAAGTTTCCACCCCAATGCGGGCGATTATTGGACGGAGTCTGAATTCCGTCCCCGAACATTCGGAGATTGAAGTCGATGTTGGGGAAGGCGGACATTGCATAGACGCCGGAGGGCCAGTAGATGGCCTTTCCCGTAGACTTTGCATCGGCCAACAATTGGTCGCGAGCCGTAGTGCAATCAGTGACGCCCTTGGGATCGCAGTTGTAGGGGCTCGCCGTGGCATCCAGGGCGCCTACGCCACCTGCCGGCGCTGCCGCAGCAGGGCTCGCAAGGCTCAGTGCGGCGAGGGTGGCTGCCGCGCCGCCAACGCCGAGCAGCGCTCTCCGATTGGCTTGGGGAAACTGGTCTTCGCTCATCTTTGAACTCTCTGAGATTCGGGGGAGGGGATTCGAATCTTAGGGCTGTTGGACGCGCCGAGATGACTCTGAGGATGAGACAAGTGAACTTCTCAGCAGACTCGAAGTCATGGACGGGCGGCCGCGCCGTTTGGGGCGGAAGTGCCAAGTGAGCTGAAGGGCATGCTACCCGAGAGGGCTGGCGTCATGGCTCAGACGCTGCTTGATCAAGGAGTGTATGGAGCTGGGCCTCCGCGCTTGGCACTCTAGACTGTTCTGTATGTCAGCATCTCTAAGGCGATCCTCCGGCGGTGTCGCGGTGCCCAGACGAACCACGCGTAACCCGAGCCGCACACCTCCCGACGCCCCGATGACGCATGCTCAGGCTCCCGACGTAGGGTGGGCCCCGTTAGCGTTAACGCTCATGCCGATCGCCGCGTACGGAACCATTTGGCTCTCGCTGAATCCGGGCGTTCCGGGCCAGTGGCACCTGCATCGTGCGCTGACCGTCGTTCTGGCTCTGGTCTCCACCGTGACGATCTTCGACGTTTGGAAGGATCTGGGGCGGAGTTCGCGCATCGCCGTGGCGCTGTGCATGCTGGTAACCTTGGAGAGTATCTTCTGGCTTCCCGCCGAGACCACGGACGCGAGGAGGGCATTCGCTCAAGCCGTCGGCGCTCTGGGAGCGAGCTCCGTGATTCTAGTGATTGCGGGGTCTCAGCGTCGGCTTGTGCACCTATTGCGTGGACTCGTGCTCGCTGCCTTGGTGATTAGTGCCGTGGCTCTCGTCGAGTGGCGAACAGGGCTGCATCTTGAGACCTTGGCGGGCCGTCCGTGGCCTACGGGCGCGGCGCTTGGTGCCACGTTTGTGAATCCAAACAATTTCGCGGCTCACACGGTGGTTCTCGTCGGGGTGTTGCTGGTGACGGCCCACGCACGTTCGGGTTGGGGGAGGCTCTTGCTTTTCTCAGGATTGTTGTTAGGCGCGCTGTCCTTACTCACTTTCAGTCGAACGGCGTTGTTGGCTCTTGCTTTGACGGGCACCGTCCTGATCTCGCTGCGAGCAAGAGGAAGGTTTAGCGAGATAGTCCCGAAGGTAGTGATTCTCGCCTTGCTGGCTGTCATTGCTGCGATGGCAACGAACTTCTTGGACCACTTTTCTGAGGGTGTCTACTTCGACGGAAGCAGCCAGAGTAACCAGCTGCGTCTTGAGATCGCCAAGCGTGCGATCCTAGCCTTGATCCAGTCCGTTGGTTTCGGTATTGGTCCGGGTGCGTTCGAGGCTAGCCAATCGGTGAGCGGAAACGTTCTAACTATTACCAACATCCACAACAGCTTCTTGGAGGTCGCTGTGGCCTATGGGGCTGTTCCAGCGGCCTTGTTGCTCCTATTGGTCTTCACTGTTCTGAAGTCTGCTTGGCAGGGTTTGGGGACCCATCCGAGTCTTGCTGCATTGAGTCTCTTCGCACTGGGGTCCGCCCTGCTGGGAGGCTTGACAGCGAGCTCCATTTTAGCGGATCCAGGTTGGTGGTTGGAACTTGCGTTGGCTGCCGTTCTGGCAGATGTGGCGAGCAGCAGCGAGGCTTCAGGTGAGTCTTAGACAGATCGTTGCGTCGAGCATCATGGGCGTCGCGGCTCAAGGAATGTCACGACTGCTTGCGAACTTGGCAGTCGGCCGGATCGGGGGCGTTGACTCAGTTGGTCAGATTGGGACCATTTCGGCAGTTGCATTCACTGCGGCCCTTTTGGGGCCAACCGCCTTAGGCGCCGCGCTCTCCAAGTTTGTCGCCCACGCCCAGGGGCGGGAGGATGAGAATGCGGAGCAGGCCATATCTACGGGCTTGCTCACGAGAGCGGCCTTGCTGACCGCGGCGCTGGCATCTGGCGTGGCGTGCTGGATTGGGTTGACGCTGGGCATGCGCGAGGTGATTCCTGCATTGGTCATGACGTTGGGCGCCTGTGGTTACGCCATCACGCGTCCATGGTGCTTCGTTCAGCGGCGCAGCAGCGAGGGTGTAATCATCGAGGTGGCTGCTGGGGTACTCGGAGTGGTTGGTGCCTGTGGCTTGGCGCTGCTGGGTGTTACGGGCGGATGGGTGCTCGTCCCGCAAGGAGCGGGCCTTATCTTCTATGCACTCTACTTCTTCCCACGGCTCGAGCGGCGATGGATGCCGATCGGGCGCGAAGCATCTGAGTTCGTTGCACTTGGGACGGCTGCCGGCTTGGCGAGTTCTGGGGTTTTCCAAGGGACCATCCTGTTCGCCAGGCTCGATGGGGGAGTGAAGGCGGCTGGGTTGGCAGCCTCGGCCTTTTCAATCAGTACCCCCTTGTCCTTCATTGCCAGCGCAGTCACGTCAGCCTTGTATCCGAGACTGGCAATTTCTGTTGGGGCAGGTGAGGGAGTGGCGGCGCAGACCTTGGCCCAGCGCGCCTCGAGCGCGCTCGCAAGTGTGCTGTGCCCACTGTTTCTCATGATCTCTTGGTTCGCTCCCGAGCTCATGACCATCGTTTGGGGTCGAGAGTTTGTGCCTGCCGCGGTGATGGTGCCGCCGATGGTGACAGCCATCTTGGCGACATCCATGGCGGCTCCCCAGGTGGCTCTGCTGACAGCCAAGTCCCGCGGCGGGGTGAGGCTGTCAGCGATGACTAGCGTGGGAGGGACTGTTCTGGGCGTGATCCTTTGGGCGGCGGCTTACCGAATGCCAGGCAGCCAGCCCCAGCTAATTGCTTGGGGCTACCTGCTGTCGATGGCACTGACCGCGATCGCGGCGGTGCTCCTCACCATGGGCTCTGCTTTGTCTGCGGTTGTGCCCATTGTCGCGGCGAGCACAGGAGTTCTCTTGGCGCCCGTCGTGAGGTCGCTCCTGCCTGGGCCACTGTTGGAAATGATGGCGGGCTTGATTATTGGAGTTGGCGCCAGTGTGCTCGGTGCCATAAGCAGCCGCAGGCTTCTCTCAACGTGGTAACCTGCGCGTTTCCCCATGTTCCCTGTCGGAGGAGGCCCCGTGGTTGACGACAACGATTCTGGATTCAAGCGTAGAGGGCTCTTGGCAGCGGCGGGTGGATCAATAGCGACGCTCGCTGCTGTCAGGATAGCCGCTCAAGACACGGGTTCTACGGAGATCTCTGCAAATCCCATGTTGATTGCTACGGCGGAACCGTACAACTGTGATCCAACTGGAACCAGAGACTGTAGCGCTGCTCGTGACGCATTGATCACGGATGCCAAGGATCGTGATGCGACGATTTACTGGCCAACTGGGGTCTATCGGATGTCCGCCTTTCCGGATATAGATTTCAACTTAAGGATGATTGGGGATGGGATTCAGACTCCTCCTACCAATCGCTTGCAGTGGGGATTGAGTATGGGATCGATGAGCTATGCTCATCGTTCATCGGGGACAAGGATTTGGATATCGGGCCCCCACAAGAACACCCCACAACAGAAGATTGCGCTCAATGTCGTGGACCCAAGCGGATCCAAGCAGCCGGGGAAGGAAGACGGTCCAATCCTCTCTGGGATAGGGCTGTTTGGGCCTTTGGGGCTGCACTCCACCGAATGGTCAGAATTGGAGTCCTGGGTCGGGATTGCGCTCGGCAAGGTATCAACAGAAGATAAGACCAGTGTCGGGTTTCCAGTTCGTCCGAGGCTCCTTGACGTGACGATCGCTGCGTTCGGCGTTGGGCTGGGTGGATCATGCTCCGTGGGAAACTTTTATCAGCTCCACATAGTTTCTTGTGCAGTGGGCGTGCAAGGAACGTATGCTTTCAATGGCAATACTTTTGTGGGTGTTGATATTGAGACATGCCGTGACTTCGCGATTCGGATGGTGCAGTGTCATTCGAACGTATTCATTGGCGGCGTTACGCAGAATAACGTAGATATGAGTCTCGTTCGAGATTATCCAGATCAGGGCTCAATTCCGGCTGCTACAAGGACGCGGGGTGCTGTTGTCTTCCTGGACGACAACTGCGTAGGGAATGTCTTCATGGGAATATACATGGAGGACGGATATGCGAACTATAACGGGCGTACAGAGCTTCGCCAGGTGGTACTGGGGGAGGGTTCTGAGGTGCATGGCAACAGGTTCGAAGAGTGCCGTTTTGGATCATATTCGGCAAAGAATCCAGTGATTCTAATGATTCAGGGTGGTGTTAATTCCATCACCGCCTACCAAGGAACCTATGGAACGAGAATCCTGGTGGATACCTGCAATATCCTACGAGGGTCATTTCATAGCCTCGCCGGGCGTGGTGTCCCGTCCAGCGAAGTGGAGAACTATCGGAGGGGGCCAGCCGGTTGGGGGCGGGTGGATGGGAGTTCTAAGGCTGGCTATGTGCGGGTGGGCAGTGAAAGATACCAGTGCCTGGCTTCGGATGACTTCGTTCATCTTCAGTCTGGGACTGCCGCAACTCAAGGTGCCGTTGTTATGCCCGATGCTTCTGAGATTAATCCAACCTGGTCGGTTGTGGTGTTCAATCGCAATGATGCTGGACTAACTCGATCAGTGATTGCGAAGGGTGGGCACAAGATAAACGGGGTTGGCGCTTGGAATGTTCCTCCCAACACGTCGGTGGAATTCTTCTGGGACGGCGAAGAATGGTTGGCGCTCTGAGAATTCTCAGCTTACGAAATGAGCGAGTGCTGCTGCGGCTCTGCGCCCATCGTGAACAGCCGAGACGTAGGCAGGTCCAGCCGCGGCCAAGGCCTTGGCGTGCTCTGTGTCGCCCACCGCTTCTCGGATGACGTGTTCAAAGTTGTCGGGGGTGGCATCAATGATTGGCGGGTCTTCGGGGAGCAGCTCTCGTGTGGTCAATAGTGAGGAGATGGTTAGCCGTCCTGCCGCCATGGATTCTACCGCGGTAGCTCCATAGGCATCGCACAAGATTTGGTCCACGACGATGTCTGCGTGGGAAATCAGACGGATAAACTCATCATGCGGTACGGGCTCGGATTCCTGGAATTCGATGAGCCCCTTGGAGTGTAGGTTGCGGAGTACCGGGATGATTTCGTCACTTCCCTTGATAGCAGGCTGTCGGCGGGTCGGTAGATGCAAGACGCGGGGGGGACCCTCGTGCTCGAAAGCGCGTGGGATTCTGGAAAACCGCTGGGGGTCTATGGTAAGCGGAAGCCAGATCGCTGCGGGGATGTCGTGAAGGAGGTCGGGCGTCGACACAAAGAGAGGGAGCTCAGTTCTCTTGAGGAGGGCTTGATTTGCCACAGCCACTCGGAGTGTCTGGCTGAAGTATTTGATACCTGCGCTCCGCCACCACGAGTGGCGGACCCGGCGCAGATGTGAAATGGGATTCCGGATGTCCGAACCGTGGGCGATCAGGGCCAGTTGGCATCCTTGTCCCTGTAGTTCCCGGATGTCTTTTCGTAGGCTGCCAGCGACCGTGCCGCCAGAGAGGGGGAGGAAGCCATCGAGGGCGATATGTGTGGCGTCCGCCAGTGCTTCCGTCACGCTAGGCGAGCTGACCGGTTGACGCGGCTCGAATCGACTGCAGAGTGGTGGCAGGCTTCGGTCGCTCGGAAAGTTAAAGGAGCGGAGTCGGCTGAACGACCATGCCGGAAGGTCTAGTTGGCTTGAGGCGGCTCTAGCCCAAGCCGTCGCTTGGCCCGCGAAGTTCGCCGGGCCAATTGCAAGTTGGTTGTTCACGCTTGGCCTTCTTGCATTTCTTCACCCAGCACCCGCTGGAGGATGGGCGCGAACTCAGCTTCCCAGTTGAGTTGAGTGTCGCCGACATTTCGGCAATGGCCAGCGATCTCGACGAGGGATGATTGACGCGCAATCTCTTCCATGGTTGCGGCAATCGAGGTCGCGTCCGATGCAGTCGTCCACCCCACCTTCAGTTCGTTGATGAACTGGCTATTGAGCGGCGCATTGGTGCATAGAACCGGCCTTCCCGCAGCTACGCATTCCATGATCTTGTTGGATAGTCCGTCGTTTCCGCTCACGGCGGTGTCATAGAAGGCAATCCCGACGTCAGCGTCCAAGTAGCGATCGCAAACCTCGTCGGCTGATACCCATCCCAGCCAATCAATGCTTGCATCTGCGCCGTTATTCGCTGCCCTATCGCGAAGTTCAGACAAGTATTTTTCTGAGCCAGTTCCGCTGATGGCCACCCTAATTGGCACCTTCTTTGCGAGCTCAGCGGTGGCGTCAATCAGCGCTTCAAACGAGCGACCCTCAAAGATTGTTCCGATGCACGCAAAGGTCGTCACGGGGCGCGGGTGGTTGGGTGGGCGATAAGGCGACCGCCACGTGGTCAAGGGCGCGTTGCGCACCAGCGCGATGTTGGAGAATCCGTAGTGACGGAGGGCATTCACGTCGGGCGGTGTGACAACAGTGGCTGCCGAAGCGAACTGGGCGGATAGCCGGAGGATTGCGCTTTCGGTGTGCGCAAAAAGGGAGCTCAGTGATCCAGGGGTGGCTACCGCCCCGGGCCGCTCTTGGACATCCAGAACGAATCTCGAGCGGTGGCGCATCCTGTGGAGAATCCCAAGTAGGGCCAATGGGGCGCCTACGACGTGAACGACGTCAGCGGGATGCCTCCACAGAAACTTGGCCATGCGCGACAAAGCTGGAATGTAAGATAGCGTGAGGTTTCGCGCCTGAACTCCCTTGCTCGTGCCCCCGCTTGGGGGACGCATCGCCACCTGTTCGATGACGACGCCGTCATCAATTCGGCTGCCAGCTTCTCCCCATCGGCCACTCCGACCCGGGCTGGACATGCCAAGGTATTGAACGTGCGCTTCCGAAGAGCGATACACACGGCAGTACTTCCGGGCGCGTGTGGACTTCTCAAAGACATCGAACGCAACGACGAGGACTCTCGGCTTCTCGGTGCTCATGCTCGCAGCCCCGACCAGCTGGCGTGACGACGAGCGGTAGACATGATGAAGCGCACCGTGCGGTCCGACGTGTTGTCGATGCCGTAGTCGGCCGGAAGGGTGCGACTCTCGGCCGAGGCTGGGGGATTGGGTCGGTCCATCACGTCTCGGACGGCGGCCTCGACGTCGTCTGGGTTGAGGCCGGTCATGATGATGCCGGACGTGTCCAAGGCCTCTGGCCGTTCGATCGAGTCCCGAAGCGTGATCGCGGGGAAGCCCAAGATGGTGGACTCCTCGGCGATGGTGCCGGAATCGCTCAGCACGCAGGCGCTGTGCAGCTGCAGATGGTTGTAGTCATGAAAGCCCAGCGGGTCATGGAAGATGATCCCCTCGGGGGCGGCCCAGTCTTCCAGAGCTTCCAACCGCTTGCGGGTGCGCGGGTGGGTGGAGACAAAGACCGGCAGGTTGAATGCGTCATGCACGCACTGCAGGCATTCCACCAACTGGCGCAGACGCTCGGGTGAGTCCACGTTTTCTTCGCGATGGGCGCTCACCAAGAAGTATCCGCGGTCCTTCAATTCCAGGCGCTGGAGCACGTCGCTGGCGTCAATCTGGGCCCGGTAGTGGTTCAGCACCTCGCGCATGGGCGAACCGGTGAGCAGGATCCGGCGGGGGTGTAGGCCCTCACCGAGCAGATTGCGCCTGGCGTGCTCCGTGTAGACCAGATTGAAATCGGCCACGTGATCCACCAGACGACGATTCGTCTCCTCGGGCACGTTCTCGTCGAAGCACCGGTTGCCGGCTTCCATGTGGTAGACGGGGATGCGCTTGCGCTTGGCCATCACGGCGGCGATGCAGGAGTTAGTGTCGCCCAGCACCAGCAGGGCGTCGGGCTTCTCCTGATTCAGAACCTCCTCGGTCTTGATCAGAGTTTCGCCCAACACGTGGCCAAGTGAGGAGGTGTCGACGCCGAGCATGTGGTCGGGCTGCCGGATGCCCAGGTCATCAAAGAAGACCTGGTTGAGCGTGTAGTCGTAGTTCTGTCCGGTGTGGACCAGCACGTGATCGACCGTCTCGTCCAGGCGCGCCAGCACCCGGGACAGGCGGATCAGTTCTGGCCGGGTCCCGACGACGGTCATCACCTTGAGCTTGTTGCCCATCACAGTTCCTTCTCATAGCGGTTCATCGCTCGCCCCTCGGGCGTCGAGAACTCCTTGGTCAATGTCCAGCCATTGCGCTGGTAGAAGCCGTTGGTGGCCTCGTTGTCTGCAGCATCGGTGGTGAGGAAGGCGCGCTGAGCCCCGCGCATGCGAGCCTCCGCGCACCAGGCCTCAATCAAGAGCTTTCCCACGCCGGAGCCCTGAGTGGCGGGATCCACGCAGATGGAGGAGAGCAGGGCTCCCTCGACGCGTTCGCCAGCCTCACCGCGGTAGAGAACGCCTCGGGCCAGACGCGGAATCCGCTTTGGATCCTGCGCAGCGGCCTGGGCGCTCGCCCCCACAAAGCCGAGCAGACGGCGCTTCAGGAGTCGGCTGAAGAAGCCAGCCGGTTGGGTGGTTCCGACCACTGCACCGAGCACCTTGCCGGCCTCATCGTGAGCCACCACGGTCACGGCCGTGGGATCGGTGAGGAATCCCTTGTAGAACTGGGCCAAGAAATTGGGCCCAAGCTGACTGAGGAAGAAGTCGGGGAAGGCCCGTCGGTGGAGTTCTACGACGGACTCAATGTCGGCCGGATGCAGGGCGGCGGTGGTAGTCACGCGATGTCCTCCTCGGGCAGGCGCACCTTCTGCCAGAAGGTGTCCGGATTCTCGGGGTCAAACAGGGTGTGCGTCCAGAACTGTGTCAGCAGCTCGGTGTCGCCGGTATTGGTGATGTTGTGGATCCACAGCGTGGGCATGTCGATGGCCATCGGCTGTTCGCCGTCGACGTCGAAGTCGATCACGTCATCACCAAAGACCTTGCGAAGGCTGATCCGGGCCTTGCCGCCCAGCACCACGAAACGCTCGATCTTGCCCAGATGGTAGTGCTCGCCGCGGGTGATGCCGGGCTTGGTGGTGCTGACGAAGGTCTGGCCCTGCCCGCCGTGGCTGCGCACGGTCTCCACCAGACGGCCGCGGTCATCGCTGTGCGGGGTCAAGGCAATGGGGTAGGCCTGCGGGAACAGGGCGCCGCGCAGGGTGTTGAACAGGTTCACGTCAAAGTCGGTGAGCAGCGCCGGGATGTCACCCGTGCGGTAGGTCTCACGGTAGCTCTTGAGCTTCTCCAGCACCTCCACCACGGTGGTCTGGTGAGCCTCGGGGCGGACCTGCCCAGTGGGGCCCGTGAGGCCGTCCATCAACACCTGGGCAGCTTCCTGGACGTGCAGCAGGCCAATCGGGTTGTCGTTGACCTCGGACGGGGGAGTGTCCTGCGCCACGGCGTGGGCAAAGGTGGCGACGAAGGAGTTGTAACCGGGGCGGCCGTACTCGCCGAACAGGTTGGGCAGAAGGACGTCCACCAGCTCCACGCGTGTCTGGGCCAGAGCCGTGGCCGCCGCCGCCTTGCCGCGGCCATAGGGGTTGTCCTTCTCCGCCTGGATGCTGTTGGCGTAGACAATCCGGCGTACGCCGGCCTCGCGGGCGGCCGCGGCGACGTCCTGGGCCAGGGCCAGGTTGCCCGCTTCCACCTCTTCATCGCTCGCGCGGTTGATGCCGGCGATGTGGATGATTGCCTCGCAACCTTCTGCCAAGGAAGCCAGCTCACTCCAGTTCTCCCGGGTGACGGCCACCACCTCGTAATCGGTCAGCGCGTCCAGCCGGACGCGGGTGTGCCAGCCGAGGAAGCCCCCGGCGCCGGTCAGCAGGATCTTCACAGTCCGGTCTCCATCAGCTTCTGGATCTCGGGGAGCTTCTTGAGCAGCTCCTTGGTGCCCTCCACGTCGAGCTGATCGGTGTTGGAGGAGTCGTAGGCTTCCGTGGGGCGCATCCGAGTCTCCATGCCCTCATCAAAATACTTCTCGTACTGCAGGGAACGCGCGTCCAGCGGCACTCGGAAGTAGTCACCCTCGTCGGAGGAACGGACAACCTCCTCAAAACTGAGCAGGGTTTCGTGCTGCTTCTCGCCGTGCCGCACGCCGATGACGTCGATCTGCGGGTCATCGTTGCCAAACAGCGAAGCTACGGCGCGGGCCAGCACCTCGACCGTGGAGGCGGGGGCCTTGCGGACGAACAGGTCACCGGGCTCGGCATTCTCGAAGGCGTGCAGCACCAGGTCAACCGACTCGTCCAGGCTCATCAGGAAGCGAGTCATCTCGGGGTCCGTGATGGTCAGGGGCTTGCCGGCCCGCAGCTGGTTGATGAACAGCGGGATCACCGAACCGCGGGAGTACATCACGTTGCCGTAGCGGGTGACGGAGACGGTGAGGTCGGACTCCGGGTTGTTTCGGGCGAAGGCCTGGGCAGTCTTCTCCATCAGTGCCTTGGACATGCCCATGGCGTTCACGGGGTAGACGGCCTTGTCGGTGGAGAGGCAGACAACGGACTTCACATCAGTGCGGGCTGCTGCCTCAATCACATTGTGCGAGCCGACCACGTTGGTCTTGACCGCCTGCTGGGGGAAGAACTCGCAGGAGGGAACCTGCTTCAGGGCCGCCGCGTGGAAGACGTAATCGCAGCCGCGCAGTGCATCCAGAACCGAGTCGGCATCCCGGACGTCACCGACGTAGAACTTCAACCGTTCGTCGTTGAAGTCCCGCCGCATCTGGTCTTGCTTGGCCTCATCCCGGCTGAGGATGTGCACGCGCTCCGCGCCATTGGCCAGCAGGTGCCTGGCCATGGTGGAGCCGAAGGAGCCGGTGCCGCCGGTGATGGCGACGGTGCTCTGGTTCAGGTCAAGGGTGCTCACTGATTCTTCCTTCCGGAAGCCGCCGCAACGAGCAGCTTCTCCAACCGGTCGACACCCGCGCGGACCGCGAACGTCTCTTCGTAGTAGCGGCGAGCCTGATGGCCCAAGTCTGTCAGGGTCTCGCGCTCGGTGGCGCACATCTCCCGGATGGCGGCGGCCAGTGCCCGTGCGTCCCCGCTGGGAACGGTCCAACCCGCCTGACTGTCCCGGGCTACCTGGGCCACATCACCACGGCCAGCCACCAGCAGGGGGCAGCCAGCGCCCAGTGTGGCCTGGGTCTTGCTCGGCATGGTCATCTGCGCCAGCGGGTGCTCATTCAACCCGATGTAGGCGGCGTCTGCCGTGGCCAACAGGTTGGACATTCGCTCCGGGGCAATTCTCCCCAAGAAGCGCACGTTGCGGCGGGGGAGCTGGGAGGCGCGATCCTTCAACGTCTGTTCCGAGGTACCGGAGCCAGCAATCAAACAGACGAAGCGGGGATCATCCACCAGGCCGCAGGCTTCCACCAAGGTCTGCAAACCTTGGGCTTCTCCGATGGATCCGGCATAGATCAGCACAGTTTGGTCTGCACCCAGCCCGAGCTCCGCTCGCATCGGTTCAGCGCCAGGCCGGAAGAGGTCTTCATTGGCCCACATCGGGGTGTAGGCCAACTTCCCCTCCGGGACGCCACGGTCTCGCAGCGCTTGGTGGACCCCTGGGGAGATGTAGCTGACGAAGCTAGCTGCCCGGTACATGGCGTCGGCGGCAGCGCCACTACCCTTCATGGCCCACCGGCCCACGGCGGAAGACTCGTCAACACCGGAGGCGGCCAGAGTGTCGGGCCACAGGTCCGCCACGTGGCACACGCTGGGTACCCGCAGTGCCTTTGTGGCCAAGAGCATTGCCGGCGCCAGCGTGACCGGGGAGTAGTTCACCCAGAGGGCGTCGAGTCCGCGCAGGCTGGGCAACCCGAGGGTAGCCGCGGTGGCCCCGAAGCTGCCGTAGGTGAGCATCCGTGAGGCAGCTGAAGCCTTGTGTGATGGAAAGAGCGGCACCCGGGTCACCCGGACACCATCCAGCTCCTCGCGCTGCCAAGGACGGATCCGATAACCCTCCGCGACCTGGCCGGTGGGGTAGTTCGGAAATCCCGTCAGCACATGCACCTCATGCCCGCGCTCCCGCAGCCCCCGGGCGAGGGTTCCGGGAAGGGCCGCGGGGCCGGGTTCGGGGTCGTACCACTGCGTGAGCAGGCCAAGCCTCATCTGGCCTCCTCTCGGGGGGTAAGGGGCCGTCTCGACTATGTATGTCGTGTTTGCCAGCAGGTCGGCAATCGCTAGTGTAGCCAGAAGAACGGGGGTTCTTCGGGACAGACCAGGATGAGGTGGTTGGAAATGACTGCAGAAGATCGAATTCCGTTCGCCGTACCGGACATCGGTGAGGAAGAGATTGAAGCGGTCTCGCAGACCCTTCGCTCAGGCTGGTTGACCACTGGGCCCAACTCCGCCTCCTTCGAGAAGGAGTTTGTGGAGGAGTTGGGGGACCCCTCCCTGCAGGCCATCGCCGTCAACTCCGCTACCGCCGGTCTGCATCTGGCGCTGGAGTCCTTGGGGATCCAGCCGGGGGACGAGGTCCTGGTGCCGGACTGGACCTTCACGTCCACGGCCGAGGTGGTGCGCTACTGCGGTGCTACCCCCGTGATGGTGGACGTCCTTCCCGAAAGCCTGAACATTGACCTTGAGGCAGCCCAACGGGCAGTCAGCGAGCGCACCAAGCTGGTGATGCCGGTGCACTTTGCTGGGCTGGCCGTGGACCGGGAAGCCCTGGCCGACTTCGCCCGGTGCAACAAGCTCCGGGTGGTGGAGGACGCCGCCCACGCCCACCCGACAACCAACAAGGGGGTCCGGGTCGGTCTTGGGGAGAGCGACTGCATTGTCTACAGCTTCTACGCCACCAAGACCATGACCACCGGCGAGGGCGGCATGGTGGTCACCCGGCACTCGGATCTGGCCACGCGGATGCGCACCATGAGACTTCATGGCATCAGCCGCGACGTCTTTGACCGGTACACCAGTGACAAGCCCTCGTGGCAGTACGAAGTGGTGGCTCCCGGCTTCAAGTACAACCTGACCGACACCGCGGCAGCCATGGGCCGCGTACAGCTGCGTCGGGCAGGGCAGATGCGGGATGCGCGCGCCTCCATCGCTGCGCGCTACCTGGAGGCCTTTGCAGATCTGCCCGTCCAGCTCCCGGTGGACGCGGATGCGGCGGAGGGATCCAGCCACTCCTGGCACCTCTTCGTGCTGCGGCTGTTGGACGAGGCGCCCATCTCCCGCAACGAGTTCATCGAGCAGATGTCCGCCCGCGGGATCTTGTGCAGCGTGCACTTCATTCCGCTCCACCTGCACCCCTACTGGCGGGACAGCGGGAAGCTGTCTCCGGAGCAGTTCCCGGTGGCCGCGGACGCCTTCACCCGAGCCGTCAGTCTGCCGATCTTCTCCACCATGACCGACCAGCAGGTCAGCCGGGTGATCAGCGCGGTCCGGGAGTTGCTGGGCTGATGGATGCCAAGCGAGCCTTCGATCTCTGCGGTGCCACGGCGCTCTTGGCCGTGACGGCACCTGTGATGGTCGTGTCAGCCGCCGCAGTGGCAGCCGAATCCCGAGGCGGCGTCTTCTTCCGCCAGGAGCGCGTTGGCCTGCACGGCGAGACCTTCCGGATCCGCAAATTTCGTACCATGCGCCCCTCCGCTGGTGGGGCGTTGGTGACGGTGGCTGGTGACAACCGGGTGACCAGGGTGGGACGTCTGCTGAGGGCCAGCAAGCTGGATGAACTGCCCCAGCTGATTGATGTCGTGGAAGGCAGGATGAGCCTGGTGGGCCCCCGCCCGGAGGTGGCCAAGTATGTTGCCCAGTGGCCTGAGGAACTGCGGGACCAGATCCTCTCCGTCCGCCCGGGAATCACCGATCCGATGAGTGTGGAGTTCCGCAACGAGTCGGAGCTGCTGGCGCAGCAAGATGACCCCGAGCGGTACTACGTGGAGGTCTTGCTACCCCGCAAGGCGCAAGGGTATGCGGAGTACGTGGCGAACCGATCGTTGGTGGGAGACCTGAGGATTCTCCTCGGGACCGTGCGCGCGGTAGTCACGAAGCGCGCGTGACCACGCCAGCCGACTAGGGTGGGGGCATGACTTCCCCAGCGCGAATCCTCACCGTCTGCACCGGCAACGTGTGCCGCTCGCCCTATCTGGAGCGCCGTCTGCAGGGCGAGCTTGACCGGGTCTGGGGCGCCGGGGCCTTCGAGGTGCGAAGCGCCGGCACCGGGGCCCTGGAGGGATCCGGAATGGAGCCGCAGTCCTTGGCCCTGCTGGAGGGGCGGGGTGGGAGCGGAGCGGACTTCATTGCCCGCCAGCTCAGCAAAGAAATCCTTGCGGACCAGCAGCTGGTGATCGTCGCCTCACGAGAGCACCGCAAACTGGTCACCCGGATGTGGCCCAAGGGGCTTGCCCGCACCCACACCCTGATCGACCTGGCTCAGCTTGCAGGCAAGGTCTCCAACGACGAGCTTCCTTCCCGGGAGCTTGGACCCCGCGGATGGCTGGCGGCGCTGGGGCCAGTGCTGGCTGCCAAGCGAGGGCTGGAGCTGCCGCGGCCGGCAGCAGAGGCCGAGGTGGTGGATCCGATCGGTCAGGGTCCGGAGGTCTTCTCCCGGATGCAGGAACAGATCGAGGCCGCCCTACCACCGGTTCTGCGCGTTCTGGGGGCGTGACCGGCCGCACCATAGGCGCGCATGCCGTGCCGTGCGCCTGAGCGTGTTGAAGGCCAACACAGCGGTGGGGGGGGGACGGCCAGGGGGGGGGGAGCTGGGTGCTTTTTTTTTTTTTTTCTT